>NZ_JBBEOI010000038.1 GCF_037860755.1 Aquipuribacter hungaricus
GCCCACCCGGGCGCCCGCACGCCGCCCGCCGACCGGTCCCGCGACCGTCGGCCGGCGAGCCACGCCACCCCGCGGGCTGCCCACCGGGCGCAGCCTGCCCACCGAGAGGTCCTCCACGTGTCCGAGCACACCCCCTCCGGCGCCCCCGGCGCCGGCACCACCACCGTCGAGCCCGCCCCCGTCAGCGACCTGCGCGCCGCCGTCGCCAAGGACGGCCGCCGCCGCAGGACCGCCGTGGTCGCGGCCGTCGTCGCGGCCGTCCTCGGCCTCCTGGCCGTCGTCGGCGTCCTCCTGCTGCGCGACGGCGGCGGGTCCGCCCCCGCCGCGGCGGCGGGCGAGCAGGGCGCGCCGCTGAGCCTGCGGATCGCCACCAGCGAGGACACCGGCTTCCAGGACGCCGTCGCCGAGATCGCCTCGGACGAGGGCCTCGAGGTCGAGTGGGTCAACGTCGCCGACTGGGTGCTGCCCAACACCGAGCTCGCCGCCGGCACGGTCGACGGCAACGCCTTCCAGCACATCCTCTACCTGAGCCAGTTCAACACCGCCAACGACGAGGACCTCACGCCCGTCTTCTCCACCGTCATCACGCAGTGGGGGATCTTCTCCGCGACGCTCGACGACGTGCAGGCCATCCCCGACGGCGGCCGCGTGGCCATCCCGGACGACCCCTCCAACGGCGGGCGCGCGCTGTACATCCTCGAGGCGGCCGGCCTCATCGAGGTCTCCGACGACGCCGCCGAGCTCCCGACCGTCGACGACATCACGTCCAACCCGAAGAACCTCGAGCTCGTCGCCATCGGCGCCACGACCATCCCGCAGCAGTTCGACGACCCGAGCCTGTCCGCGGTCGTCGTCGGCACGTCGTACTTCGACCCGTCGCAGGGCATCGGCACCGACGACGCCCTGTTCCTCGACGACTCCCTGGCCGAGAAGAACCTGCCCTACGTCAACGTCGTCGCGTCCCGCGCCGACAACGCCGACGACGAGGCGTGGCAGATCCTCGAGGAGGCGTACCGCGACCCCCGCGCCCAGGAGGCGCTGGAGGAGGAGTACTTCGGCCAGACGGTCCTGGTCGACGTCGACGTGGAGACGCTGCGGACGAAGCTGGCCGACCTCGAGGCCCTCGCGGCGGCCACCCCGTGACCACCGCCATCTCCTTCCAGGGCGTCAGCAAGGTCTTCGACCCCGACGGCGCACGCTTCCAGGCCCTCACCGACGTCGACCTCGACGTGGAGAAGGGCAGCATCTTCGGGATCGTCGGCTACTCCGGGGCGGGCAAGTCGACCCTGCTGCGGACCGTCAACGCCCTCGAGCGCCCGACCAGCGGCCGCGTCGTCGTGGACGGCACCGAGGTGTCCACCGCCACCGGCACGGACATCTACCGGGCCCGCCGCCGCATCGGCATGGTGTTCCAGCAGTTCAACCTGCTGCAGTCCCGCAACGTCTACAAGAACGTCGCCTACCCGCTGGCGCTGGCCGGCGTGCCGCGCGCGGAGGTCCTCGACCGCGTCGAGGAGCTGCTCGCCTTCGTCGGGCTCACCGACAAGGCGCTGCAGCACCCCCGCACGCTGTCCGGCGGGGAGAAGCAGCGCGTCGGGATCGCCCGGGCGCTCGCGACCCGCCCGGACGTCCTGCTGTCCGACGAGGCCACGAGCGCGCTGGACCCCGAGACGACCGGCGAGGTCGTCGAGCTGCTCCGCCGGGTCAACGAGGAGTACGGCGTGACGATCCTCCTGGTCACCCACGAGATGGAGGTCGTGCGCCGCGTCGCGGACCGGGTCGCGGTGATGGAGCAGGGCCGGGTGGTGGAGGCGGGCACGGTCTACGACGTGTTCTCGCGGCCTCAGGCGCGCACCACCCAGCGCTTCGTGTCCTCGGTGCTGCACCACGTCCCTTCGCCGGAGACGCTCGACCGGATCCGCGCCACCCACCGCGGCCGGATCGTCCAGCTCCACGTCACCGACCGGCACGCCGACGACGCCTTCCTGTCGCGCGTGGCCCGCGAGCACGGCGTCGACGTCACGGTCGTCTACGGCGGCGTCAGCGAGCTGCAGTCCCGGCTCTTCGGCAGCCTCACCGTGGAGCTGCGCGGGTCCGACGCCGCGGTCGACGCCGCGGTGTCCGACCTCGCCCGGACCACCCCGGTGACGGCCGTGCCGCCGGCCCCCGCGCAGGGCGGCGCCCGCACGCAGACCGGCCTGGCGCCGGTGGAGGAGGTGTCCTATGCGTGAGATCGACCTCGACGCCCTGCTGCCGCGGATCCGCGACGCGCTCTTCGAGACCGCGGTCATGGTGAGCATCTCCTTCGTGCTCGCCTCCGTGGTCGGGGTGCTGCTCGGGCTCCTGCTCTACGCCTCCCGGCCCGGCAACCTGCTGGCCAACCGGGCGACGTTCGGGATCCTCAACGGCGTCATCAACGTCGTCCGCCCGGTGCCGTTCCTCATCGTCGCGGTGTCGGTCATCCCGCTCACGCGCCTGCTCGTCGGCTCCAGCATCGGCCCGGTCGCCGCGACCGTGCCGCTGGTGCTCGTCGCCAGCGTCGCCATCGCCCGGATCGCCGAGTCCAACCTGGTGGCGGTCGACCCGGGCGCGATCGAGGCGGGGACCGCCATGGGCGCCACGCCCTGGCAGGTGCTGTTCACCGTCGTGGTGCCCGAGGCGCTGGGGCCGCTGGTGCTCGGCCTCACGTACATCTTCGTCGCGCTCATCGACGCGACCGCGGTGGCGGGCGTGCTGGGCGGGGGCGGCCTGGGCGACCTGGCGATCCGCTACGGCTACCAGCGCTTCGACTGGTTCGTCGTCGGCGTCATCGTCGTGCTGCTCGTGGTGCTCGTGCAGGGTGCGCAGCTGCTGGGCAACTCCGTGGCCCGCCGGGTGATGCACGCGTGAGCGGCAGCAGCACGGCGTTCGACGGCCTGCTCGCCTCGGTGCGGGAGGGGGCGGTCCGCCGGGAGGCCGACCGCACCCTGCTGTTCGACGAGGTCCGCGCCCTCACGGACCTGCGCTTCGGCGCGGCCAGGCTGCCGGTCGAGGCCGGCGGGGAGGGCATCGGGCTGGAGGAGCTGGTCTCGCGCCTGGTCCGGCTGTCCGCCGCCGACGCGAGCCTCGGGCACCTGTGGCGCGGCCACGTCGCCTTCGTCGAGGGGCTCCTGCTCGACGCGGGCAGCAGCGGCGGCGTGGACGCCCGCTGGGCGCAGCGCCTCGCGGCGGGCGCCATGGTCGGCAACGCGCAGTCGGAGCGGCAGGAGACGACCACGCTGACCACCCGGCTGCACCGGGTCGACGGCCGCCTGCTGCTGAGCGGGACGAAGTACTACACGACCGGCAGCATCTACGCGGACTGGGTGCACCTCGCCGCGCTCTACGGCGACGAGCGGGTCCTGGTCACGGTCGCGGCCGACCACCCCGGGGTGCGCCCCGTGGACGACTGGGACGGCTTCGGCCAGCTGCTCACCGGCAGCGGCACCACCACCTTCGACGCGGTCCCCGTCGACCCGCGCGACGTCTCCGCGCCCGGCGTGGAGACCGTGCGCTGGCAGTACCTCGGCTCGGTGTTCCAGCTCGCGCTGCTCGCCGTGGTCGCCGGCATCGCCCAGCGGGCGCTGGAGGACACGGTCGACTTCGTCCGGCCGCGGCGGCGGACCTTCGCCGTGGCGGGGGAGTCCTCGCCCAGGGAGGACCCGCTCGTGCAGCACGTCGTCGGCGAGCTGAGCGCCGCGGCGTCCACCGCGCGCCGGGTCGTGCTGAGCCTGGCCCGTGACCTGGACGCCGCCCGGCGGGCGGGGGAGGACCTGCAACCGCTGCAGCTGGAGGTGTACCGGGCCCAGCGCACGGTGCCGCAGCTCGTGCTCGAGGCCACGTCGTCGCTGTTCGAGGTGGGCGGGGCGTCCGCGCTGTCCCGGGGGCTCGGCCTGGACCGGCACTGGCGCAACGCCCGGACGGTGGCCTCGCACAACCCGGTCGCGCAGCGCACCCGCGCCGTCGGCCGGTACGAGCTGCTCGGGATCCTGCCCGAGCCCTCGGCGGCGGGCGCGCCCGCCGCCGAGGACCAGCAGGCGTCGTCGCTCGCTGTCGCCGCGCCGGGCCCGGGGCGGCTGTGAGCGCGCTCGTCGACCGGTTCGCCGACGTCCTCGACGAGGTCGGCGAGGGCGCGGTCGAGCGGGAGCGCGAGCGGCGGCTGCCCTACGCCGAGGTCGGGCTGCTGCGGGAGGCGGGGTTCACGACGGTCACCCTGCCGACCGCGTACGGCGGGGCGGGCGCCGACCACGAGGACCTGTTCGAGCTGCTCGCCGAGGTCGCCCGCCGCGACCCCAACCTCGCCCAGCTGTTCCGGTCGCACTTCTCCTTCGTCGACCGGACGCTGCACGCGCCGCCGTCGGCGCGGCGGGACGCGCGGCTGCGGCTCGTCGCCGACGGGGCCGTCCACGGCAACGCCACCTTCGAGCGCGGCCCGGCGACGGTCGGCACGTTCGGGACGCGGCTGAGCAGGGACGCCGACGGCCTGCGGCTGGACGGCACGAAGTTCTACAGCACGGGCACCCTGTTCGCGGACCTGGTCTCCGTGGCCGCGCAGGGCGACGGGGGACCGGTCAGCGTCCTGGTCCCCACCGGCGCGCAGGGGGTGCGGCGGGTCGACGACTGGCGCGGCTTCGGCCAGCGCACCACCGGCAGCGGCACGACGGTCCTCGACGGGGTCAGGGTCGACGAGGACGACGTCGTCGAGCAGGACCCCGGCCGCCCGGGCCACGGCGGCGCGTTCGTCCAGCTCGTCCTGCTCGCCGCGCTCGCCGGCATCGGGCGGGCCGTCGTGGACGACGCCGTCCGCTACGTCCGCGGCCGGACCCGCACGTACTCCCACGCCAGCGGGCCGACCGCGCAGGCGGACCCGATCGTCCAGGAGGTCGTGGGGGAGCTGTCCGCGCGCTCCTTTGCCGCGGACGCCGCGCTCGCCGCGGCCGTCCGGGTGCTCGCCCGCTCCAGCCGGGCCCTTCTGGCCGGCGACCCCGACGCCGCCGGGCGGGTCGCCGACGCCGACGTCGCGACGGCCCGGGCGCAGCTCGTCGTCCTGCCCGCGGTGCTCCGGGCGGCCACCGACCTGTTCGAGGTGGGCGGCGCCAGCGCGGTGGACGCCGGGCTCGCGCTGGACCGGCACTGGCGCAACGCCCGCACCCTGGCCTCGCACAACCCCGCCCGGTACAAGGCGCGGGCCCTCGGCGACCGGCTGCTCACGGACGCGCCGGTCGTGTCCTGGTGGACCAGCGGAGAGGCGTGACCGGCATGGCCGAGAAGAAGACCCTCATCGTCAACCTGTTCGAGATGAGCACCGTCAGCCACATCAGCCACGGTCTGTGGACGCTGCCGGGCAACAACCGCCACCGCCTCCACGAGGCCGGCTACTGGACCGAGCTCGCGCAGCTGCTCGACGACGGCGGCTTCGACGGGGTGTTCCTCGCCGACGTGGTCGGCACCTACGACGTGTTCCGCGGCGGCCCGGAGACGGCGCTGCGCGAGGGGCTGCAGATCCCCTCCGGCGACCCGCTGCTCGTCATCCCGCTCATGGCGGCGGTCACCCGGCGGCTGGGCTTCGGCGTGACGTTCTCCACCAGCTACGAGCCGCCGTTCACCTTCGCCCGGCGGATGTCGACGCTGGACCACCTCACCGCGGGGCGCGTCGGCTGGAACATCGTCACCTCGTACCTGCCGAACGCCGCGCGCAACTTCGGCCTGGACGGCGAGATCCCGCACGACCGCCGCTACGAGATCGCCGACGAGTTCATGGACGTCGTCTACAAGCTGTGGGAGGGCTCCTGGGACGACGACGCGGTCGTCGCCGACCCCGACCGGGGCGTGTGGACCGACCCCACGAAGGTCCGCTACGTCGACCACGTCGGGGAGACCTACCGCGTCGCCGGGCCGCACCTGGTGCAGCCGTCGCCGCAGCGCACGCCGGTGCTCTACCAGGCGACCGGCTCGCCCGCCGGGACGGAGTTCGCCGGCCGGCACGCGGAGCTGGTGTTCACCGGCGGGCGGACGGCCGAGGACTTCCGCCGCAACGTCGCCACCATGCGGGCGGCGGCGGTGCGGCACGGGCGCGCGGCGGACGACATGCGGTTCGTCGTCCAGGCCGGCGTCGTCGTGGGGCGGACCGAGGAGGAGGCCGCCGACCGGTGGCGCACCTACCGGGAGCGCACGAGCCTGGACGGCATCCTCGCCCACGCCTCGCTGCCGGTGGACCTCACCGCCCACCCGCCCGGCGCGAGCGTCGCCGAGGCGCTGGAGCAGGCCGGCGTGCCCGCCTCCGACGTCCCGTTCCTGTCGCCCTCGCGCACGGTCGGGGAGACCCTCGACGGCCTGCGGCGCGGGCGCGAGGGGCGGTTCTTCGTCGCGGGCACCCCGACGGTGGTGGCCGACGAGATCGAGCGGTGGCTCGACGAGGACGGCGTCGACGGCATCAACCTGCGGCAGTACCACTCCTTCGACACCGCCCGGGACTTCGCCGAGCTGGTGGTGCCGGAGCTGCGCCGGCGCGGCCGGCTGCAGGAGGACGGCGGCCCCGGGACCACCCTGCGGGAACGGCTCTTCGGGCGGGGGCCCCGGCTGCCGGACAGCCACGTCGCCCGCCGCTACCGGGGAGGGGCCAACCTCGACGTGCCGCTGCCCCCGCTGCGCCTGCCGGCCTGAGGGTCGGCTCCGCAGCGGGCCTCGCAGCTGGACCAGCGGTCGGTCGCCGGGGAACAGCGGGCGGTGCGGCGGCGCTGCCGCCCGCATGACCGACACCCTCTACACCGCCGCAGCCGTGTCCACCGGGGGCGGCCGCGACGGCCGCGTCCGCACCGAGGACGGCGTCCTCGACCTCGACCTGCGCATGCCCACCGAGCTCGGTGGTGCCGGCGGCGGCGCCAACCCCGAGTCCCTTTTCGCCGCCGGCTACGCCGCCTGCTTCCACTCCGCGCTCCAGGGCTCGGCGCGTGCCGCCAAGGTGTCCGTCACGGGCAGCTCGGTGACCGCCGCGGTGAGCCTCCAGCGCGACGGCGAGCAGGGCTTCCGGCTCGCCGTCCGGCTCGACGTCGCCGTCCCCGGCGTCCCGCGCGAGCAGGCCCAGGAGCTCGTCGACGCCGCCCACGCTGCCTGCCCGTACTCCAAGGCCACCCGCGGCGGCATCGACGTCGAGGTCACGCTCGTCCAGGACTGACGGGCGCGGGGCCCGGGGCGGCAGGCCGCCGCCCCGGGCCGCCGCCCCGGGCCGCCGTCCCGGCCGCGCGCTAGGCCTGGTGGTACCGGTGGACGACGGCGTGGCCCCTGCCGCGGCTGATGAGCCACCGGTTCACCGGGACCGTGACGACGAACGCGACCGCGAGGGCGACGGCCAGCGCGCCCCAGAACAGCGGGCTCGTCAGGCCGGCGTCCATCGCGCCCGGGACAGCGAGCATGACGCCGTTGTCCACGAGCTCCATGACGGTGATCGAGACGGTGTCCGCGGCCAGCGCGACCCGGACCGCCGCCCGCAGCGGCAGCCCGCTGCGCAGCACCGGCCGGACGGTGAGCGCGTAGCCGAACACGAACGCCAGCGCGACGGCGAGGACGACGGTCTGCAGGTCGGACCAGCCCAGGGCCGTGCCGACCACCATCCCCAGCACCTCGCCGACAGCGCAGCCGGTGAGGCAGTGCAGGGTCGCCGACACCGCGAGCCGGGTCAGTGCCCTGGGGTCGCGGGCCGTGCCGTGGTCGGTGTCGTGGTCCATCGCTCTCCTCCTCGGTCCTGTGCCGGTCGCGGTCGGCTCAGCGGCCGAGCAGCGACCGCATCCGCTCGATCTCGGCCTGCTGGGTGTCCACGACCTGCTCGGCCAGCCCGAGGGCCTCAGGGTTCTCGCCCTCGTCGAGCTCGGTCTGCGCCATCTCCACGGCGCCCTCGTGGTGGGCGACCATGAGCTCGAGGAAGAGCCGGTCGAACTCCGCGCCCTCGGCGGCCTCGAGGGCCGACATGTCGTCCTCGGTCATCATCCCCGCGGCGCCGCCCTCCATGCCGGCCATCCCCTCGTGCCCGCCCCCGCCCGCCGCGGGCTCCTCGGCGCCCCAGGCCTCGAGCATGGCGGTGAGGGTGACGATCTCCGGCTTCTGCGCGGCGGAGATCTCGTCCGCGAGGGCCACGACCTCGGGGTCCTCCGCGCGCCCTCCGGCCAGCGCGGACATCTCGACCGCCTGGCGGTGGTGGGGGAGCATCCCCTGCGCGAAGGCGACGTCCGCCTCGGCGTGCTCGGACGACACCTCGGCGACCGCGGTCGGCGGCGCGCCGGACGGGGCGGCGGACCCGCCGGCCCCGCCGGCGTCCGCCCCGCAGGCGGCCAGGACGAAGGTGGTGCCGAGGGCGGCGAACAGGGCGCCCGCACGTCGCGGTGCTGTGGTCATGACGGCCTCCGGGAGTCGGTGATGTCCGGAAGCATACCCCCTGGGGGTATAGCGGTCCAGAGGGTCGGCGCGGGACGGTGGGGCACCAGTCCGCTGTCCTGCTCGCGCTGCGCCCACCAGGAGCCCCGACCCCCAGGGGCCCGCGCCCACCAGGAGCCCTCGCCCGCCGTGATCCTCCCCGCCGTCCCCGACCCGCGGCTCGTCACCGTCCGCCGGGGCGGGACCCTCACCGACGAGGACCACCGGCTGCTCGCGCTGTGGGCGGCGGCGTGCGCCGAGCACGTGCTCCACCTCGTCGAGGCCGTCCGGCCCGACGACCCCCGCCCCCGCGAGGCCCTCGCGGCCGTGCGCGCCTGGGCGCGGCGGGAGCTGCCGATGATGCGGACCAGGGCGGCGGGCGGGCACGCGATGGGGACGGCCCGGGACCTCGTCGGCGCCCCGAGGTTCGCGGCCTACGCCGCTGGCCAGGCGGCCGTGGTGGCCCATGTCGCCGCCCACGACCTGGGGGCGGCGGCCTACGCGATCAAGGCGGTGCGGGCCGCGGCGCCGGCCGGGCGGGGCGCGGCCGACGGCGAGGAGGAGTGCCGGTGGCAGCGCGGGCAGCTGCCGGCCGCGGTGCGCGAGCTGGTCCTCGACGACCAGCGGCGCCGCGACCACCTCTGCTGGGGCGTCTTCGGCTGCTGACGCTCAGCCCGCGGCGGCCCACGGGTGCTCGTCGAGGGGGTGGACGACGTCCTGGTACAGCGACTCCCACCCGCACCCGGGGCACTCGCGCCAGGTGCGCTCGGTGCGGCTCGCGGCGGCCCGGAGGCTCGCTCTCAGCAGAGAGGTCGGTCCGCGGCACTCGAGGCAGACATCGATGTCCATGCAGCGACTGTGCCCCACGACGACCCCCCGCGGGTGACGGTCAGGTGAACTCTTCCTGGGTGCTGCCTGGCACCGACGGCCCGCGCGGTGCTCCGCGCGGGCCGTCGGCCGGGTGCTCAGGCGGCGTAGCGCGCGGCCAGCTCGGAGCCCGCGCGGGAGGCGTCCTGCTCGGCCGTGGTGCGCATCCCGGCGGCGACGTCGGTGAACTGGTCGAGCGCCGGGTTGACGCCGACCAGGGTGAAGTCGCGCTCGACGACGGTGAGGTCGGCGCCCCAGACGTCGACGAGGATGCGGCGGAGGTAGTCGGTGCTGTGGTCCCAGCCCTCGCGGGGGGTCCCGGCGCCGTAGGCGCCGCCGCGGGTCGTCACCAGGACGGTCGGGGTGCCCTCGAGCAGCCGGGTGCCCTGGGGGGCGCCGGCCACGGCGAGGTCGATCCAGGCCTTGGCGTGCTGGGAGACGCCGTAGTTGTAGAGCGGGGCGGCGAGCACGACGCTCGTGGCCTGCTGGATCTCCTGGGCGACCTGCTGGGCCAGGGCGACGGCGTCGCGCTGGGCGTCGGTGCGGTCGTCCTCGGGGATGTAGCTGCCCCCGACGGCGGCGGCCCAGGCGTCGGCGGGCAGCGGGTGCTGGCCGAGGTGGCGGCGGACGACGGGGACGTCGGGGTGCCGGGCGACGAGACCCTCGAGCACCCGGTCGGCGAGGGCGCTGCTGGCGGAACGGTCGCCCTGGATGCTGGCGTCGACACGGAGCACGGTCATGGGATGTCCTCTGGGTAGTGGCTTGAACGTTCAACGCGAGTGTAGCCGGATGCGTGTTGAACCTTCAAGCCGCCGCTATCCTCGTCCCGTGGGCAGCGACGACGGGACACCTGCGGCGGGCGACCCGGCCTGGCTGTCCGCGGAGCAGCAGGCCAGCTGGCGCGACCTGATGGCCCTGGTCATGACGCTGCCGGCAGCGCTGGACGCCCAGCTGCGGCGTGACGCCGGGGTCAACGGCTTCGAGTACCAGGTGCTCGCGGCCCTGTCCGAGGCCCCGGACCGGGCGCTCGTGCTCACCACGCTCGCCGGCATGACCCAGGGGTCGCTGTCGCGGCTGTCCCACGCGGTCACCCGGCTGGAGCGGGCCGGGCTGGTGGAGCGGCGCAGCTGCAGCGAGGCCGGCGCCCGCCGGACCGAGGCGCGGCTCACCGCGAGCGGCTGGGAGAAGCTGCAGGAGATCGCGCCGGGGCACGTCCGCGAGGCCCGCCGCCTCGTGGTCGACGTGCTCACCCCCGAGCAGCTGTGGGCGCTCGGCGAGGCCTCGCGCCTGGTCGCCGAGGCAGCCCGGGCCGGAGCCCCGGCCGGCTGCGACGGCGACGCGGCCTGCTGAGCGGCGGGCCTCTCATCCCCCCGTGGACTCGCGCTCCACGACGCGGAACGGGGCGACCACGAGCTCCGGCTCGGCCGAGCGGTCGGCCATCCGCCGCAGCAGCAGCCGGGTGGCCTCCCCGACGATGCGGTCGTGGCCCGGCGCCACGGTGGACAGCGACGGGACGCTGAAGCGCGCCTCCTGCACGTCGTCGAACCCCACGACGAGGACGTCGTCCGGGACCCGGATGCCGCGGTCGACCAGGGCGCGCACGGCGCCGAAGGCGAGGGTGTCGGTGACGCAGACCAGGCCGTCGACCTCGCCGCCGCGCTCCAGCAGGTCGGCGACCGCGGCCGCCCCGTCCGCCATGGCCGACCCGCGGTCGACCGACACCGCGGTGGCGCCCTCGACCTCGCGGACGGCACCGAGGAAGCCGCGCGCGCGCAGGACGAAGGTGCGCACGGCGGTCGGGCCCGGGGTCTCGAGGTCGTCGAGCGGGGGCCCGCCGACCAGGGCGAGGCGGCGGGCGCCGCGGTCGAGCAGCAGGCGTGCCGCCGCGGCAGAGCCCTCGAGGTTGGCCATGCTCACGTGGTCGACCCGCTCCCGGAACGGCCGCTCGCCGAGCACGACCACCGGCAGGTCGCCCCGCACCGCGTCGACCTCGCCGTCGCGCAGGCCGACCGCGGACAGCACGAGCCCGTCGTAGGCGTTGAGGCGCGAGCCCCGCAGCGCGGCGATCTCGCCCTCGCGGCCGCCGCCGGTCTCCTCGACGACGAGGGTGAGCCCCTCGCGGGCGAAGCGGCGCACGAACAGGCTGGCGAGGAGGCCGAAGTACTGGCTGTCGATGACGGGCACCGCGAGCCCGACGATGCCCGTCCGGCCCTGGCGGAGGTTCCGGGCCGCGACGTTGACCTGGTACCCGAGCTCGTCGACCGCCTGCAGGACCCGGCGCCGGGCGTCGTCGCTGACCGGGCGCCGGCCCGTCAGCGTGTTGGACACCGTCATGGTGGACACGCCCGCCACGGAGGCCACCTGCCGCATCGTCACCACTCGCGACCCCTTGCCTCTCCGGACGGGCCAGGGTAGCGGGCCGACCTGGTGGTCGCGGGCAGTTGCTTGACGGTCACGCAGACGCATGGTTGTATCGATAAAGACGGCTCAGCACGGCCCGCGCCGACGCGGACCACCTGTCGCCCGTCACCGCACCCGTCACGGGTGCAGCCCGCGCCGACGACCAGCCGCGACCCACCGACCCACCCGCCCCGGGACCGACCAGACCCGGGGTCTGCCCCGTCCGGCGAGTTGTTAGCGCTCACACCGCACGACCCCGACACCGCGAGGAGCTGGACCCATGAGCAGCACGAGGACAGAGACCCGACACGACCGGGACAGGCGCCGTCGCCGGCGCCTGCTCGCGGCGGCGACCGTCGCCGCGGGCGCGATGGTCGGCGGCCTGGTCACCGCGACCCCGACCACCGCCGCCACGGCGACCGGGGAGAGCGGGACCACCGCTGCCGCGGCCACCGACCTCATCACCAACGGCGGCTTCGAGCAGGGGCTCACCGGCTGG
Source organism: Aquipuribacter hungaricus (assembly GCF_037860755.1). Taxonomy (NCBI): domain Bacteria; kingdom Bacillati; phylum Actinomycetota; class Actinomycetes; order Micrococcales; family Intrasporangiaceae; genus Aquipuribacter; species Aquipuribacter hungaricus. The sequence goes on from NZ_JBBEOI010000038.1 coordinate 12,191, forward strand.
TTCGTCAACAACGGCAACGCCGGCGACGGCGGCACCCTGGTGCCCACGACGGACGCGTTCGCCGGTTCCGGCGCCGTGCTGGTGCAGAGCCGGACGAGCACCGGCTCGGGGCCGATGCAGGACCTGTCCGGCAAGATCCAGGCGGGCCAGACCTACAGCGTGCGGGCCCGCGTGAAGTACACCGCCGCGGCCAGCCCGGCGACCAAGCAGTTCTTCGTCACCATGCACTACGGCGGAGCCACCTACACGAACCTGGCGAGCGTGACCGCGACCAAGGGCCAGTGGGCGCAGATCACCGGGACCTTCACCGTCCCCGCCGGCCAGAGCGTGACCACCGCCCGGTTGTTCGTCGAGACCCCGTGGACGGCCGACCCCGCGGCAGACCCGGCCACGCACCTCATGGACTTCCAGGTGGACGACGTCGCCGTCGAGGGTGCCGAGCCGCCGCCCCCGCCGCGGCCCGGATCCAGGACGATCGAGGTCCTCGGCAAGCTCCCCGGCGAGCACAACCCGCTCATCTCCCACAAGTTCGGCGCCGACGGCTTCGGCATGGTCGACGGCGACCGCGTGTATATGTACATGACCAACGACACCCAGCCCTACGCGCCGGACGCCACCACGGGCATCTCGCCGCAGATCGACTACGGCCGCATCAACCAGCTGACGCTGGTCTCCTCGGAGGACCTCGTCAACTGGACCGACCACGGCGAGATCCAGGTGGCCGGGCCGGACGGCGTCGCGCCGTACACGAACAACTCGTGGGCCCCCGGTGCGGTGCAGAAGGAGGTCGACGGCGAGACCAAGACCTACCTGTACTACGCGAACGGCGGAGGGTCGAGCAACGTCATCGTCGGCGACTCCCCGCTCGGCCCCTGGGAGGACCCCCGCGACACCACCCTCATCAACGGCAGCACCCCGGGCGCGCAGGACGTCGCGTGGAAGTTCGACCCGGCACCGCTCGTCGACCCCGCCGACGGCGAGGAGTACCTGTTCTTCGGCGGCGGGCCCGCCTCGGCCTCGCTCCCGGCGGCCGAGCGCTTCAACAACCCCAAGAACATGCGGGGCATCCGGCTGACCGAGGACATGATCAGCACGGAGGGCTCCGCGTTCGTCCTCGACACCCCCGTGTCGTTCGAGGCGCCGCACGTCTTCGAGCGTGACGGGCTGTACTACATGACGTACTCGTCGCACTTCGGCGGCAACGACTTCGGCGGCAACCAGACCCCGCTGCCCGGCTACCCCGGCGGCGGGCAGATCCCCTACATGATCTCCGACGACCCGTCCTCGTGGCCCAAGGAGGCCTACCAGGGCGTCCTCTTCCCCAACCAGTCCCAGTTCTTCGGGGCGGGCACCGGCGGCAACAACCACCAGTCGGTGTTCGAGCTCGGCGGGAGGTACTACTTCACGTACCACGCGCCCACGCTCAACAAGCGGATCAACGGGACCACCACGCAGGGGTACCGCAGCCCGCACATCCAGGAGCTGACCTTCAACGCGGACGGGACGATCCAGCAGGTCGTCGGCGACTACGCCGGCCCGGCGCAGGTCAAGGACCTCGACCCGTACCAGGTGCTCGAGGCCGAGACCATCGCCTGGCAGCAGGGCCTCACCACCCGGAAGATCGAGGGCGGCTCCGCGCAGTTCGGCGACACGGCCCCCAACCTCGTCCTCACCGACGTGGACGCGGGCGACTTCACCTCGCTGTCGTCCGTCGACTTCGGCGACGGTGCGGGCGCGCTGACCGCGGAGGTCCGTCCGCTCGCGGCCGGCGCGTCGGTCGAGGTGCGGCTGGACGACCGCGCCGGCCCGGTCGTCGCCACCCTTCCGCTCGGTGACGCCGTCGGCTCCTGGACCCAGGTGTCGACGCAGCTCGAGGGCGTCAGCGGCGTCCACGACGTCTACCTGACCTTCACCGGGCCCGAGGACGTCGACCTCGTCGAGGTCGACACCTGGACCTTCGAGGCGGAGGCCGCGCTGGACGTCACGCTCACGGCCGGCACGCGCTGCGTCGCGGGCCGGGTCGTCGTCACCGCGACCGCCGTCAGCCAGGAGCAGGTCCCGGTCATGGTCGAGCTCACCACCGCCTGGGGCACCCGGCGCGTCTCGGTCGCACCGGGCCGCAGCGCCAGCCACGCCTTCACCACCCGCGCCGGCAGCGTCGACGCCGGCACGGTGGGTGCCGCGCTCTCCGCCAGGGTCGACGGCGCCGACGTGGCCGCCGACGCCGAGGCCGACTACGGCGCACGGTCCTGCGGCTGAGCCCACGGGCAGCCGCCGGCAGGCGGTGACCGACCGACGCCCTCGTCCCCGGTGCGCACCTGCGCCGGGGACGGGGGCGTCCGCGCGTGGTGGACGAGGTCATGCGTGGCGGCGCATTATGAGAACTCTTCTCAACTGTCTACGGTCGGGCCGTCCCGCTCCCGACCGAGAGGAGAGGTCCGGCCACCCCGGACCCCACCCCATGTCCCAGACCTTGCTACCCGCCCGACGTCCTCTGGCCGTGGCCGCGGCCGCCGTCCTCGTCCCCTCGCTGCTCCTGGCGGCGTGCGGCTCCGCCGACAGCACCGAGGCCGGCGGCGCCGCGTCCGGTGCCCCGTCCCCGACCGGCCCCGCCGACAGCCCGTCCGCCGCGGCGAGCCCCGACGGCGGCCCCTGGCCCGAGCCCGAGGGCGAGGCGACCGAGGCCGCCGCCAGCTCGCCGCGCCTGGCCGTGACCCACGCCGACGGCATCGTCGTCCTCGACGCCATGACGCTGGAGACGGTGGAGGACTTCGAGCTCGACGGCTTCACCCGCGTCAACGCCGCCGGCGACGGCCGCCACGTCATGGTCACCACGACCGGCGGCTTCGCCGTCCTGGACACGGGCACCTGGGCCCGCCCCCACGGCGACCACGACCACTACTGGACTGCGGCGCCGCGGCTCAGCGAGGTCATGTACCCGGCCGAGGAGCCCGGCCACGTGGTCGCCCACGGGGGTCGGACCGTGCTGTTCGACGACGGCACCGGCCAGGTCGTCGCGCTGGACTCCGCGGACGTCGCCGACCCGGCCGCCGACCGGCTCGAGATCTCCACGGGCGAGGCGCACCACGGTGTCGCGGTCGAGCTCAGCGACGGCTCGGTGCTCGTCACCGAGGGCACCGAGGACGCGCGCTCGACCGTCCGCGTGCTCGACGCCGCCGGCACCGAGGTCGCCCGCACCGACGACTGCCCCGGGGTGCACGGCGAGGCCACCGCGGCCGACGAGGCCGTGGTCGTGGGCTGCGAGGACGGTGTCGTCGTCTGGGCCGGCGGTGCGCTGACCAAGGTCGCCGCCCCCGACGCGTACGGCCGGATCGGCAACCAGCGCGGCACGCACGGCTCGCCGTTCGTGCTCGGCGACTACACGTCCGACCCCGACGCCGAGCTCGAGCGGCCCACCCGGGTCTCGGTCATCGACACCCGGTCGGCCTCGCTGCGCCTGGTGGACCTGCCCGCGTCGTACTCCTTCCGCTCGCTCGGCCGCGGTGACGCGGGCGAGGCGCTGGTGCTCGGCACCGACGGCGCCCTGCACGTCATCGACCCCGAGACCGCGACGCTCACCCGCTCGGTGCCGGTCGTCGCCGCGTGGGAGGAGCCCGAGGACTGGCAGGAGCCCCGCCCGACCCTGCTCGTCCACGACGGCACCGCCTACGTCACCGAGCCGGCCACGAGCGAGCTGCACGCGGTGGACCTGGCGACGGGCGAGGTGTGGGCCAGCGTCACCCTCGGCGTCGTCCCTGACGAGATCACGGCCGCCTCCGGCGAGGCCGAGGCCGGCAGCGAGGCGCTGTCGGACGAGGAGGCCGGGGACGAGGCGCACGAGGACCACGAGGACGCAGGGCACGAGGACGAGCCCTCCGACGGGCCGTCGGCAGGCGATGCCTGACCGAGCAGCAGCAGGCGCGACGGCGTCCGCGGCCGTCGCGGGCGCCCTCGCCGCGTCCCTGCTGGCCGGCTGCGGCGCCGGCCCCACCACGGTGGGGGCGGCCCCGGGACCCGACGGCCCCCTGGAGGTGGTCGCGTCCTTCTACCCGCTGCAGTACGTCGTCGAGCAGGTCGGCGGCGACGACGTGACGGTGCAGAGCCTCACCCCGCCGGGCTCGGGCGGCCACGACGTCGAGCTCACCCCGTCGCAGGTGGCGCACCTGGGCGAGGTGGACCTGGTCGTCCACGTCTCCGGCGGGCTGCAGCCGGCCACCGACGACGCGCTCGACGTCGTCCCCCCGGCGTCGCTGGTCGACGCGGCCGACGTCGTCGACCTCGACCGGACCGGGTCGGAGGGGTCGGCCGACCCGCACTTCTGGCTCGACCCGCTCCTGCTCGCCGACGTCGGCGACGCCGTCGCGGCCGCGCTCGCCGGCAGCGACCCGGGGCGGGCGCCGGCGTTCGCCGCGCGCGCCGTGGACCTGCGGGACCGGCTGGAGCGGCTGGACGCCGACCTGGCCGGCTCGCTCGCGCCGTGCGACGGCGCGGTCCTCGTCACCTCGCACGAGGCGTTCGGCTACCTCACCGACCGGTACGGCATCGAGCAGGTGGCCCTGACGGGCATCGACCCGGAGGTCCCGCCGTCACCCGCGCGGCTGCGGCGGGCCGTCGAGACGGTCGAGGGCCGCGGCGTGCGCACGGTCTTCTTCGAGCGCTCGACCGGGCCCCGGGTGACCGCCGCGCTGGCCGACGACCTGGGCCTGGCCACCGCGGTGCTCGACCCGCTCGAGCAGCAGCCCTCGGACGGCGAGGACTACGAGGACGTCATGCGGCGCAACGGGCACGCGCTGGCCGACGGGCTCGTCTGCGGGTCCTGACCGGCTCAGCCCGCGTGCTCCACCGGTCGGGGGAAGAGGCGTCGCAGGACGTCGGCCAGGGTGAGCACCCCGACCACGCCGCTGCCGTCGGTGACCAGGGCGAGGTGGTTCTGGGTCTCGCGCATCTGACCCAGCGCCTCGTGCACGGTCGTGCCGGCGGCCATGCGGAACACCGGGCGGGCGTGGTCCGCGGCCGGGGCCCCGTCCGGTGCCACCAGGGTGTCGCGGACGTGGACGACGCCGGTGATCTCGGGCTCCGCCCCGGCGCCGCGCGGCCCGGCCAGCAGGATCCGCAGGTGCCCCGTGCGGCGCGTGGCGTCGCGGACGTCGCCGACGGTGCCGCCGGCCGGCACGGCGGCCGGGCGGCCCGCGCGCACGAGCTCGCCCACCGTGAGCCGCTGCATCTCCAGGGCGCCGGAGATCTGCTGCGAGAACCCCTCGTCCAGCGCACCGACGTCGGCCGAGTGCTCGACCAGGTGCAGGAGGGCGTCGGGGGTGTGGCCGACCGCGAGCTCGTCGGACGGCTCGACGCCGACCCGGCGCACGAGCCGGTTCGCCGCCGCGTTGAGCGCGCGCAGCAGGGGCCGGAACACCCGCATGAACGCCCGCATCGGCAGCGCCAGCAGGGTGGCCGAGCGCTCCGGGTGCGCGATGGCCCACGACTTGGGCGCCATCTCGCCCACGACGAGGTGGACGAACGTCACCACGAGCAGCGCGAGGACGAACCCCGCGACGTCCGCTGCCACGGCGGGCACGCCCCAGCCCTCGAACGCCGGGGTGAGCCAGTGGTGGACGGCCGGCTTGCTGATCGCGCCCAGGGCCAGGGTCGCGGCGGTGATGCCGAGCTGCGAGCCCGCGAGGAGCAGGGTGAGCTCGGAGGAGCTGCGCAGCGCGGCCCGCGCGGACCGGCTGCTCGACGCGGCGTCCTCCAGCCGGTGCCGCTTGGCGGCGAGCGCCGCGAACTCGACCGCGACGAAGAACGCGCTGAGCGCGACGATGACGACGGTGGCCGGGAGGACCACCCACGGGTCGTCGGTCATGACGCGGACCCCCCGCCGGTGGCGGTGGCCGAGGCGGCGGGACCGGCAGCGGCGGCCGTGGACCCGGAGGGCACCCCGGGCAGCTCCAGGCGCACCCGCGAGGGCACGTACCGGTCGACCGCGAGCACGGTGACGTGCACGGTCCGCGCCTCCGGGGCCTCGGCCAGCGCCAGGTCCGCCGGGTCCGGCGGCAGCTCCACGGTCAGGGTCGCGCCGACGTCGACGAGCCCGCCGGAGGTGGCGAGCACGAGGCCCGCGACCGTCTCGTAGTCCCCGCGCGGCAGGTCGGCGCCCAGGGCGCGCTCCACCTCGTCGACGTGGACGTCGCCGGACATCTCCCACACGCCGTCGCCGGCGACCGGGACGTACGAGGGGCCGGTGCCGTCGTCGTGCTCGTCGGTGATCTCGCCGACGAGCTCCTCGGCCAGGTCCTCCAGGGTGACGACGCCCGCGAAGCCGCCGTACTCGTCGACGGCGCAGGCCAGCTGGTTGCGGCTCTCGGACAGCTCGCGCAGCACGTCCGGCAGCGGCGTGAGGGTCGACACCACGAGCGCCGGCCGCACGACGCTGCTCACGGGCGCGCTGTCGGGCTCGGTCGTGGTCAGCAGGTCGACGAGGTGGACGACGCCGACGATGTCCTCGGTGCCGCCCAGGCCGGTGCCCGCGGTCGCGCCGTCGGCGGGCCGGACGGACAGGACCGGGTAGCGGGAGTGCCCCGTCGCCATGCGCGCCCGGACGGTGCCCAGGTCGTCGGTGGCGGCCAGGACCGCGACCCGCGAGCGCGGGATCATGGCGTGCTCCACGTCCCGGCTGGGGAAGTCGAGGATCCGGTCGAGCATCATCGACAGCTCGACGGGCAGGTTCCCGCTCTCGCGGGACTCCTCGACGATGTGCTCGAGGTCCCGGGCGGTGGCGGCGTGCTCGACGTCGTGGACCGGCTCGATCCGGAGCGCCCGCAGCAGCAGGTTCGAGGACTGGTCGAACACCCAGACCAGCCAGCCGAAGACGCGCAGGTACAGCACGGTCGACCGGGCCAGCCACAGCGCGACCGGCTCCGGGCGGGCGATGGCGAGGTTCTTGGGGAACAGCTCGCCGAAGAGCATCTGGACGACCGTCGCGAACAGCAGCGCGAGGACCGCGCCGACGGCGATGCCCACGCCGGCCGGGACGCCGACCCCGCCGAGCAGGGTGCCCAGGGACTCCCCGATGAGGGGCTCGGCGACGTAGCCGACGAGCAGCCCGGTCACCGTGATGCCCAGCTGGGCGCCGGACAGCATGAACGAGGTCCGCCCGGTGACCGTCAGCGCACGGCGGGCGCCCGCGTCGCCGGCGGCGGCGCGCGCGGCCAGGGTCGACCGGTCGACCGCCATGTAGGCGAACTCCTGCGCGACGAAGTAACCGGTCACGGCGGTGATGAGGACGACGACGAGGATGCCGAGCAGGAGCGTGAGCAGGGCTGTCACCGGCCACGCCCCCGCTCGTCGGCCGGTCGTCCGGCGGTGGGGGGCGTGGCCTCGGGTCTGTGGTGGGGGCTCATGGCTCTCTCGTGTCGGGGGGCCGCGTGCAGCGGCCCGGCAGCCGGGGTAACGGCCGGGGCGTCACGACAGTTCCGCGCCGAGCAGCCCCCAGGCGCCGCGCCGGACGTGGGCGTGGCTGCCGAGGACGGGTCTCAGGCGGCCGTGGCGGTCGCGCCGCCCCGGCGCAGCCAGGTGACCACGGACAGCACGAGCAGCGCGCCGGCCATCTCCATCCCCTCCTCGAGGGTCACCACGGCGGCGTACCGCATGGTGTCGACCAGGCCCTGCGTCCACATCCAGGCGCCGAGCATCTCCACGCCCACCGCCCCGCCCACGAACAGGACGCCGGACAGGACGACGAGCCGCCCGGCGACCGGCGGCAGCCCCCGCACCCACCGCAGGCAGAGGACGGCGACGACCAGGGCCAGGGGCAGGTAGAGCACGACCCAGGCGAAGAACAGGGCGCCGCCGAGGTCGAGCGCCGAGCGCAGCGGCGCGATGGTCTGCTCGTGCAGCGCGGTGGCCTCGTCGACGCTGAGGTAGACGAACAGCCCGGCGAGGACGCGCTCCTGCAGGACCCACCGGCGCCGGCGCGTCGTGGCGTCCGCGTCGGCGAGCAGCCAGAGCGCCTGGGCGGTGAGCAGGAGCAGCGCGCTGGACGTCCACGCGGGCAGCCCCGCCTCCTCGTTGAGCGCGAGGAACCGGACGGCCGGGTCGCGCCCGGGGAAGTCGCCGACCGTCGTGCGCAGCGCGCTGACGACGAGGTGCGCCACCAGGAGCGAGGCGACCAGCGCCAGGGCGGCGGGCGTCCACCGCCCCGGCAGCACCGCGGGCGCCCACCAGGCCGCGGCCGTCGGGCGCGCGGCCGCCAGAGG
>NZ_JBBEOI010000039.1 GCF_037860755.1 Aquipuribacter hungaricus
CGCGGCCGCCGTCCCGCCGCCGAGCGAGGCGGGCAGCACGACCTCGACGCGGCGGCCGTCCACCTCGACGACGACGCGGCGGCGGGGCTCGTCCGGCGACGCCTCGTCGGACGAGGCCCCGGAGGGGGTCCACGCCGGCACCTGGTTGTCGAACTCGGTCTCGATCCAGCGGGTGTGCACCGTGAACGGCGCGGCCGGGTCGACCGGGGCGAACGCCGGGTCGGAGACGACGGCCCGGTGGAACGGCAGGACGGTCGGCAGGCCCTCGACGACGAACTCGGCCAGGGCCCGGCGGGAGCGCTGCAGCGCCTGCTCCCGCGAGGCGCCGGTGACGACGAGCTTGGCGAGCATGGAGTCGAAGCCGCCGCCGACGACGCTGCCGGCCTCGACCCCGGAGTCCAGCCGGACGCCCGGGCCGGACGGCGGGGAGAACACGTCGACCGGTCCCGGCTGGGGCAGGAAGCCGCGGCCGGCGTCCTCGCCGTTGATGCGGAACTCGATGGAGTGCCCGCGGACCACGGGGTCGTCGTAGCCGAGCGGCTCGCCGGCCGCGACCCGCAGCTGCTCACGGACCAGGTCGATGCCCGTGACCTCCTCGGACACGCAGTGCTCGACCTGCAGGCGGGTGTTGACCTCGAGGAAGCTGATCGTGCCGTCCTGGCCGACGAGGAACTCGCAGGTCCCGGCGCCGACGTAGCCGGCCTCGCGGAGGATCGCCTTGGACGAGGAGTACAGCTGCTCGACCTGGGCGTCGGTGAGGAACGGTGCCGGCGCCTCCTCGACGAGCTTCTGGTGCCGGCGCTGCAGCGAGCAGTCGCGCGTGGACACCACGACGACGCCGCCGTGCGCGTCGGCCAGGCACTGGGTCTCCACGTGGCGGGGCCGGTCGAGGTAGCGCTCGACGAAGCACTCGCCGCGCCCGAACGCGCCGACCGCCTCGCGGGTGGCCGACTCGAACAGCTCGGGCACCTCCTCCAGGGTGCGGGCGACCTTGAGGCCGCGACCGCCGCCGCCGAAGGCCGCCTTGATCGCCACGGGCAGGCCGTGCTCGCGCGCGAAGGCGAGGACCTCGTCGGCGTCCGCGACCGGGTCGGCCGTGCCGGCGACGAGCGGGGCGCCCGCGCGCGCGGCGATGTGCCGGGCGGACACCTTGTCGCCGAGGTCGCGGATCGCCTGCGGCGGGGGACCGATCCACACCAGCCCGGCGTCGATGACGGCCTGCGCGAAGTCGGCGTTCTCGGCGAGGAAGCCGTAGCCGGGGTGCACGGCGTCGGCGCCGGCACGCTCCGCCACCGCGAGGAGCTTGCCGATGTCGAGGTACGTCTCGGCCGACGTGGACCCGCCCAGGGCGAAGGCCTCGTCGGCGGCGCGGACGTGCAGCGCACCGGCGTCGGGGTCGGCGTACACCGCGACCGAGCGCAGCCCGGCGTCGGCGCAGGCTCGCGCGACCCGCACGGCGATCTCGCCGCGGTTGGCGATGAGGATTTTCGTCAGCGTCGACATCGCGGGCGAGCCTAGACCCCGGCGCCCGCGGCACCGCCCCGCGTCGGGTTGTGCTCCGCGGCGTGCCGGGCCAGTGTGCTCCCCGCAGGGTACGGACCGGGACGAAGCAGTCTCGGTGCGCACCTGGTCCCCACCCCGGGGCCGTCCGTGCCCCGGGGTGCCCGAACAGCGGCTTGGCTGGAGGCGGCATGGCTCGACGTCCTGCACGAGGTGGGGGAGCGCGGCGCCCGCGGGCACGGCGGCTGGCCGCGGTGGGCGCGCTGGGCGTCGCGGCGACGGTGGTCGCCGCCTGCGGCGGCGGAGAGACCTCCGGTGCACCCGAGCTCACCTGGTACATCAACAACGCCGTCCAGGTGGAGATCGCCGACGCCTGCAACGAGGAGGCGGAGGGCGCCTACGTCCTCAAGACGTCGCTGCTGCCCAACTCGGCCGCGCCGCAGCGCGAGCAGCTGCTGCGCCGCCTCGCCGCCGGTGACACCACGGTCGACCTGCTGAGCCTGGACCCGCCGTTCATGGCGGAGTTCGCCAACGCGGGCTTCCTCCGGCCCTTCACCGCCGAGGAGCAGGAGGAGCTGTCGCAGGGGGTGCTGGAGGGCCCGCTCGAGCAGTCCCTGTACGAGGACACGATGTTCTCGGCGCCGTTCTACGGCAACACCCAGCTGCTCTGGTACAAGAAGTCGGTCGCCGAGGAGGCAGGCCTCGACCCGGCCGCCGCACCGGTCACGTGGGACCAGGTGATCGAGGCCGCCGAGCAGACGGGCACCACCGTCGGGGTCCAGGGCCGGCGCAACGAGAGCCTCATGGTGTGGGTCAACGCCCTGGTCTCCTCCGCCGGCGGCTCGATCCTCGCCGAGGACAGCCAGGGTGCGGCCGCCGAGGACGTCGAGTCGGCGCTGGACAGCGAGGCCGGCGCCGAGGCCGCGCGGATCATGAGCACGATCGCCAACTCTGACATCGCCCCCGCCGGGCTCAGCACCGCGGGGGAGGAGGAGTCGCGCGCGGCCTTCCAGGCCGACGACGGCGGGTTCATGGTCAACTGGCCGTACGTCTGGACCGCCTTCGAGGCCGCCGAGGCGGCCGGGGCCGTCGAGGAGGGCTTCCGCGACGACATCGCCTGGGCCCGCTACCCGCAGGTGGTCGAGGGCGAGGCCAGCGCCACCCCCCTCGGCGGCATCGGCGTGAGCATCGGCGCCTACACCGAGCACGAGGAGGCGGCGCTGGAGGCGGTGCGCTGCGTGCGCAGCCCCGAGCGGCAGAAGCAGAACATGCTCACCGCCGGGGAGCCCGCGGCGTCGGCGGAGGTCTACGACGACCCCGAGGTGCAGGAGGCGTTCCCGATGTACGAGGCGATCCGCGAGGGCCTCACCGACGCCGCCCCGCGGCCGATCAGCCCGTACTACGGCGACGTCACGGGCGTCGTCCAGCAGGGGTACCACCCGCCGGACGCGCTCGACGAGCAGACCACCCCGGCGCGGACCGCCGACTTCCTCGAGGCCGTGCTCGACGGCTCCCGGATGCTGTGACGACGTGGTGAGGAAGGGGAAGCCATGAGCACCACCGTCCCCGCTGCGGCGGGAGAGGTCCGGGCGGAGGCCGACCGCCAGGACGCCCCGGCAGCGGCCCCCGCCCGACGGCAGAGGATGACCGACCGGGCCCGCAAGGAGCGCAACCTCGGCTGGCTCCTGGCCGGCCCGGCGTTCGTCGTCATGCTGTCGGTGACGGCCTACCCGATCGCCAACGCGGTCTGGTACTCGCTGTTCGACTTCCGGCTCACCGACCCCGACGGGCGGAGCTTCGTCGGCCTCGGCAACTACGCGACGATCCTGTCCGACGTCCTGTTCTGGCGGCAGTTCGGCGTGACGGCGGCCATCACGGTGGTGACCGTGGCCGTCGAGTTCGTGCTCGGCTTCGCGCTCGCGCTGGTCATGCACCGCGCGCTGTTCCTGCGCAAGTCCGTCCGCACGGCGATCCTCGTGCCGTACGGGATCATCACCGTCGTCTCCGCCTATGCCTGGCAGTACGCCTTCACGCCGGCCTACGGGTTCGTCAACCCGCTGTTCGGCAGCGACCTGGACTGGTTCGGCGAGACCGTGCCGAGCCTGGTCGTCATCTGCCTGTCGGAGATCTGGAAGACGACGCCGTTCATGTCGCTGCTGCTGCTGGCCGGCCTGGCGCAGATCCCCAGCACGTACATCGAGGCGGCCAAGGTCGACGGCGCCACCGCCTGGCAGCGCTTCCGCAAGGTGGTCGTGCCGAACATGAAGGGCGCCATCATGGTCGCCCTGCTGTTCCGCACCCTCGACGCGTTCCGCATCTTCGACAACGTCTTCGTCATGACGCAGGGCGCCAACGGCACCGAGACGCTGTCGTTCCTGGCCTACCGGCAGACGATCACGCGGGTGATGATCGGCCTCGGGTCGGCGGTCAGCGTCATCCTCGCCGTGCTCGTCGTGCTCATCGCGTTCCTGTTCATCAAGGGCTTCAAGGTCAACCTCGCCGAGCAGAGGGGTGCGTGATGTCGGCAGGGCGCAAGGGGCAGGTCTGGTGGATCGTCGGGGCCGTCCTCATCATCGTGTACGCGCTGGTCCCGGTGGCGTGGATCGTCTCGCTGTCGTTCAAGGCGGGCGACGACATCACCAACAGGAAGTTCTGGCCCACCGAGTGGTCGTTCGAGAACTACCTCATCGTGTTCCGCTCGGACCTGTTCACCACCGCGCTGCGCAACTCGGTCGGCATCTCGCTCATCGCCACCACGATCTCCGTGGTGCTGGCGATGTTCGCGGCCTACGCGGTGGCCCGGCTGGAGTTCCCCGGCAAGAAGCTGCTGCTCAGCCTCGCCCTGGCGATCACGATCTTCCCGATCATCGCCATCGCCACCCCGCTGTTCAACCTGTGGCGGACGGTCGGGCTGTACGACACCTGGCTCGGCCTCATCATCCCGTACCTGTCCTTCTCGCTGCCGCTGTCGGTGTACGTGCTGTCGGCGTTCTTCCGCGAGATCCCGTGGGAGATGGAGCAGGCCGCGCAGGTGGACGGCGCCACGCCGCTGCAGGCGTTCCGCAAGGTCATCGTCCCGCTGGCGGCGCCCGGGGTGTTCACCGCGGCGATCCTCACGTTCTTCGCCATCTGGAACGACTTCATCTTCGGGATCACGCTCACCTCGTCGGAGGCCGCGCGCCCGGTCCCGGCCGCGCTCGCGTTCTTCTCCGGCGCCAGCCAGTTCTCCCAGCCCACCGCCCCCATCGCGGCAGCCTCGGTCATCGTGACGATCCCCGTCGTGGTCCTGGTGCTGCTCTTCCAGCAGAAGATCGTCGCGGGACTCACCAACGGCGCCGTCAAGGGCTGAGCGCCCCGGCCCAGCAGAAGGAGACACCGATGGCTGCCATCGAGATGAAGAACATCGTCAAGAAGTACGCCGACGGCTTCCCGGCCGTGAACGACGTGAGCATCGACATCGCCGACGGGGAGTTCCTCATCCTCGTCGGGCCGTCCGGCTGCGGGAAGTCGACCCTGCTGCGGATGATCGTCGGCCTGGAGGACATCACCGAGGGCGACATGGTCATCGGCGGGAAGCGGGTCAACGACAAGGCGCCGCGCGACCGCAACCTGTCGATGGTGTTCCAGAACTACGCGCTCTACCCGCACCTCACCGTCTACGAGAACATGGCGTTCCCGCTGCGGCTGTCCAAGACCCCCGACACGGAGGTCGACGAGCGGGTCCGGGACGCCTCGGCGCTGCTGGAGCTCGACGAGCACCTCGACCGCAAGCCCGCCAACCTGTCCGGCGGCCAGCGCCAGCGCGTCGCCATGGGCCGGGCCATCGTCCGCAGCGCCGACGCGTTCCTGTTCGACGAGCCGCTGTCCAACCTCGACGCCAAGCTGCGCGGGCAGATGCGCACGGAGATCGCCCGGCTGCAGCGCCGGCTCGGTATCACCACCGTCTACGTCACCCACGACCAGACCGAGGCGATGACCCTGGGCGACCGGGTCGCCGTCCTCAAGAAGGGCGTGCTCCAGCAGATCGCCTCGCCGCGGGAGCTGTACGAGCAGCCCGTCAACCTGTTCGTCGCCGGGTTCATCGGCTCCCCGCCGATGAACTTCGTCCCGGCGCAGGTGGACGGGGACCGCCTGCAGACCCCGCTCGGCCCGATCGCCCTGACGACCGACCGGCAGCGCGAGGCCGCCCGCGGTAAGGACGTGCTGCTCATGGGCGTCCGGCCCGAGGCGTTCGAGGACGCCAAGCTCGTCGACGACGACAAGCGCGCCAAGGGCGACGTCTTCACCGCGCAGGTCGACGTCACGGAGTGGCTGGGCAACGAGCAGTACGCCTACATCCCGTTCGACGCCTCCGCCGAGGTGAGCAGCCAGCTCAAGGAGCTGTCCCGCGAGCTCGACAGCGACCAGCTCCGCACCCAGCTCATCATCGCCATCGACTCCACGAGCCGGGTGCGCGGCGGCCGCGAGGCCGACATCTGGGTGGACACCCGCAAGATGCACCTGTTCGACCCGACGACCGGCGAGAACCTCACCCGCGACGCCGACGCGGGCGCCCGGATCACCGCCGAGGCGGAGGAGGAGCGCCGCGAGGAGATGGAGGACGCCCGCCAGCAGCCGCTGGGGGAGGCCCCGCACCTCGGTGGCGAGCAGGGCGACGGCCGGGGCGCGGCCGGCGGCCGTGACGTCGACGTCCGCGACGGGGCGCGCGGCGGGGCCAGGGAGGGCGCGCACCGGGTCTGACCCGCTCCGCGCCACGGCCCTCCGGACTCCTCCGGAGGGCCGGGTCAGCCCCCGGCGATCGCGACGAGGGCGGCCCGGTGGCGGTCGAAGGCGGCCCGTCCGGCCGGCGTGCCCCTGACCCAGGTCCGCGTGCGGCGGCCCTCGGCGACCTTGTCCACCTCGAGGTGGCCCGCCTCCTCCAGCGCGGTCAGCTGCCTGCTCAGCACGGAGTCGCTCACCTGGAGCTCGTCGCGCAGGTAGGCGAAGGCCACCTTCTCCGCCGCCAGGACGACGGCGAGCAGCGAGAAGCGGACGCCGTGCAGCAGGAGGGGGTCCAGGTCGTGCCGGGGGTGCCTCCCGGTGGCGGCCGGCCCTGCCTGCTCTGCCGGTGCTCCCGGTGCGTGGGCCGCCCGTGGTCCTGGCCTCATCGCAGGGAGCGCCGCAGCCGGACGGCCGACAGGACGAGGGGCAGCGGGACGACGACCGCGGCGGCGAACCAGCCCTGGACGGGGAGGTCGGCGGTGGTGCCGACGGCCAGCGCGAGCGCGTACAGCACACCCGTCCCCACCCAGCCCGGGACGTAGGCCCGCCCTCGCAGCTCGCCCTGGACGGGCCGGCGCGTCGCCCAGACGACCATGCCGACCATGAAGCAGGCCCACGCGGGCACCAGGACCAGCATCCAGGTGACCGCCGCCCGCGGGCTGTCCGGTCCCAGGCCCAGCAGGAGCGTCATCACCCCGAAGCCCGCACCGAAGACAAGCATGTAGCGGGCGTACCAGCCGCCCGCCTGCCGGGCGCGCGCCCCGAGGGCGTCGGCGCCGGCGACGGCGCTGCGGGCCGCCGCGGCGTCGGGGACGGTCGGGGTGGTCGGAGTGGGGGAGGGCGTGGGGGAGGGCGTCGTCATGGCGACACCCTGGCACATGCTTTCCAGTCTGGAAAGCGCGTGCCGTCCTCAGCGGTCGAGCAGCGCGAGCGCCTGCCGGGCGATCTCGCCCTCCTCGTCGGTGGGGACGACCAGGACGGCGGCGGCGCTGCCCTCGGGGCTCACCACGCTGACCGCTGCCCCGCGGTCGACGGCACCGTTGCGGACCTCGTCGACCGCGCAGCCGAGGACGCCGAGCCCGCCGGCGACCGAGGCCCGCATCCGGGCGTCGTTCTCGCCGACCCCGCCGGTGAGGACGAGGGCGTCCAGGCCGCCGAGCGCGACGGCGTAGGCCCCGACGTAGGACCGGATCCGGTAGGCGTACACCTCCAGGGCGAGCACCGCGTCGGCGTCGCCGCCGTCCGCGGCCCGGCGGACGTCCCGCAGGTCGCCGCTGCCGGCGAGCCCCAGCAGGCCCGAGGCGCGGTTGAGCTGCTCCTCCACGTGCGCGCCGCCCAGGCCGGCCACCCGCGCCAGGTGCCCGGCGAGGGCGGGGTCGACGTCCCCCGAGCGGGTCCCCATGACCAGCCCCGCCAACGGCGTGAGCCCCATGGAGGTGTCGACGCTGCGCCCGCCGAGGACCGCGCACGCGCTCGCGCCGTTGCCCAGGTGGAGCACGACGACGCGCGAGGCAGCGGGGTCCACGCCGCGCTCGCGCTCCAGCCAGGCGGCCGCCGTGCGGGACACGTAGGCGTGGGAGGTGCCGTGGAAGCCGTAGCGTCGCACGCCGTGCTCCTCGCGCCAGGCCCGCGGCACGGCGTAGGTGCGGGCGACCGGCGGCAGGTCGGCGTGGAAGGCGGTGTCGAACACCGCGACGTGCGGCACGCCGGCGAAGCGCGCCAGGGCGGCCCGCATCCCGGCCAGGTTGACGGGGTTGTGCAGCGGCGCCAGCACCGACAGCCGGTCGACCTCGGCCAGCACGTCGTCGTCGACGAGCACCGGCCCGGAGAAGCTCTCGCCGCCGTGGACGACGCGGTGCCCGACCGCCCGCAGGTCCTCGGCCACGTCCGGCCCGTGCTCGTCGAACGCCGCGGCCACCGCCGCCATCGCCTCGGTGTGGTCCCCGGCCCGCACGTCGGACGACGTCTCCCGGGCGTCCGGGCCGGAGCCGACGACGTGCGTGAGCCGGGCCTGGGCGGTGCCGACCCGCTCGACGAGGCCGCGCGCGAGCACGGCGGCCGGGCCGTGGGCGCTGCCCGCACCGCCCGCATCGCCCGCATCGCCCGCATCGCCCGCATCGCCCGCGCCGGTGCCACCGGGCTCGACGAGGGCGTACTTGACCGACGAGGAGCCGGCGTTGACGACGAGGACGCTCACGCGGCGCCGTCCGTGCCCTCGGCGCCGGCCTCTCGACCGGCCTGCGCGGCCCGGGTGGCGGCGAGCGTCTGCGCCTGCACCGCGGTGACGGCCACGGTGGTGGCGATGTCGTCGACGGTCGCCCCGCGGGACAGGTCGTTGACCGGCTTGTTGAGCCCTTGCAGCACCGGTCCGACCGCCGTCGCGCCGGCGCTGCGCTGCACCGCCTTGTACGTGTTGTTGCCGGTGTTGAGGTCGGGGAAGACGAGCACCGTCGCGCGCCCGGCCACCTCGGAGCCGGGCAGCTTGGTGGCCGCGACGGCGGGGTCGACGGCCGCGTCGTACTGCAGCGGGCCCTCGACGAGCAGGTCGGGCCGGCGCTCGCGGACCAGGGCGGTGGCCTCGCGCACCCGGTCGACGTCCGCGCCGGAGCCGGACGTGCCCGTGGAGTACGACAGCATCGCCACCCGCGGCTCGACGCCGAACGCCGCGGCGGTCCCCGCGGCGGAGACCGCGATGTCGGCGAGCTGGCGGGCGTCCGGGCTGGGCACGACGGCGCAGTCGCCGTACACGAGCACCCGGTCCGGCAGCAGCATGAAGAACACGCTGGACACCACCGACACGTCCGGGGCGGTCCGGATGATCTCGAAGGCCGGCCGTACGGTGTGGGCGGTGGTGTGCACCGCGCCGGACACCATCCCGTCCGCCTCGCCGAGGTGGACCATGAGCGTGCCGAAGTACGACACGTCCGCGACCGTGTCGTGGGCCATGGCCGGGGTGACGCCGCGGTGGGCGCGGAGCCGGGCGTACTCCTCGGCGTAGGCCTCCCGCCGCGGGTCGGTCGCGGGGTCGACCACCTCGGCGCCGGTGACGTCGACGCCGGCGGTCGAGGCCGCCGCCAGGACCTCGTCCGGGGCGCCGAGGAGCACCAGGTCGGCCACGCCGCGGCGCAGCACGGCGGCCGCGGCGCGCAGCACGCGCGGCTCCGTGCCCTCCGGCAGCACGATGCGGCGGCGGTCCGACCGGGCCCGCTCGAACAGGTCGTGGGTGAACATCACCGGCGTGACGATGTCCGTGGGGGCCAGGGCCAGCCGGTCCAGCCAGGCCTCGGCGGGCACGTGCTCGGCGGCCAGGTGCAGCGCCGCCTCGATCTTGCGGGACGAGCGCGCCCGCATCCGGCCGCGCAGCCCGGCCGCGACGGTCGCCACCTCGAACGTCGACCCCGGCGCGACCACGACGGGCGGCGAGGGCGTGAAGCCGGCGACGAGCCGCGCGACGACAGGGTCGGGCTCGAACCCGCCCGTGAGCACCAGCCCCGACGGGGTGGGGAAGGTGTCCGCGTGCGCGGCGGCCAGGGTGCCCACGAGCACGTCGGAGCGGTCCCCGGGCACGATGACGACCGCCTGGTCGACGAGCCGCTCGAGCATGTGCGGCAGCGTCATGGCCGCGACCATGACGTCGACCGCGGCCCGGTCCAGGTCGTCGTCGGACCCGCTCACCAGCCGCGCCCCGACCGCGTCGGCGATCT
The DNA here is from genome assembly GCF_037860755.1 of Aquipuribacter hungaricus. Taxonomy (NCBI): domain Bacteria; kingdom Bacillati; phylum Actinomycetota; class Actinomycetes; order Micrococcales; family Intrasporangiaceae; genus Aquipuribacter; species Aquipuribacter hungaricus. The sequence goes on from NZ_JBBEOI010000039.1 coordinate 9,966, forward strand.
GGCGCAGGGTGGGGGCGGCGAGCAGGGGCAGCTCGGGCACGACCGCGGTCGGGACGTCGAGCCCCCGGGCGGTGACGACGTCGGCCACGACGGCGCGGAGGTCGTCGACGGTGCCGACGCCCACCCGGTTGGCGACGACGCCGATGACCGGGGTGTGGCGGGCGAGCAGGCTGTCCAGGGCGTGCTCGGTGGCCGCGCGCACGTCCTCCACCGACCGCTCCCCGTCGCGGTCGCGGCCGCTGACGACCGCGACGACGGGGGCGGCCAGGTCCTGGGCGAGGTCGATGTTCGTGGCGAGCTCGCTCGCGGCGCCCACGTCGGTGAAGTCGCTGCCGACGACGAGGACGGCGTCGTGCCGGTCGGCCAGGGCCCGGAACCGGGCGACGACCGTGGCGCGGGTCGCGGCGGAGTCGGCGTGGTTCTCGTCGTAGGTGACGCCGACGCAGTCCTGCGGGTCGGGCCGGGCGCCCTCCGGCAGCCGCGAGAGCAGCAGGTCGACGAGGAAGTCGTCGCCCCCGTCGCGGGTCACGGGACGGAACACCGCGGGGCGCGGCACCCGACGGGCCATCGCCTCGAACAGGGCCAGCGCCAGCGCCGACTTGCCGCTGTCCGCCTCGGTCGACAGGAGGAACAGGGCGCTGCTCATGGGCCCACGCTAGCCACGACCTCCCTCGCCCGCCCCTGCTCGGCCCGCGCGGATACCCTGCCCCCGGAACGGCCACCACCCCTCGGCCGTCCAGGAGGAGCGACCGATGACGTTCGCGCTGGAAGACCACCACGAGGACCTGAGAGCAGTCGTCCGGGACTTCGCCGCGGCGGAGATCGCGCCGCACATCGCGAAGTGGGACGAGACCCACCACTTCCCGGCCCACCTCGTCCCCCAGATGGGCGAGCTGGGCCTGTTCGGCCTCGTCGTGCCCGAGGAGCACGGCGGCGCGGGCGGCGACTTCACGAGCCTGTGCGTCGCCATCGAGGAGCTCGGCTACGTCGACCAGTCGGCCGGCATCACGCTGAGCGCCGGGGTCGGCCTGGGCATCAACCCGATCCTCACCTACGGCACGGACGCCCAGCGCGAGCGCTGGCTCCCCGACCTGGTCGCCGGCCGCGCGCTCGCCGCGTTCGGCCTCACCGAGCCCGACGCCGGCTCCGACGCCGGGGCCACCCGCACCCGCGCCGAGCTGGTCGACGGGGAGTGGGTCCTCGACGGGGCCAAGAGCTACATCACGAACTCCGGCACGGAGCTGACCAGCGTCGTCACGGTCACGGCCCGCACCGGGACCCGGGCGGACGGCAGCCCCGAGATCAGCGCCATCACCGTCCCCGCCGGCACCGACGGCTTCGTCGTCGAGCAGCCCTACCGCAAGCTCGGCTGGAACTCCTCCGACACCCACGGCCTGTCCTTCTCCGGCGTGCGGGTGCCCGAGGACTCGCTGCTCGGGCAGCGCGGCCACGGGTTCGGGCAGTTCCTCGCCATCCTCGACGACGGCCGGATCGCCATCTCGGCGCTCGCGCTCGGCTCGGCCCGGGCCTGCCTGGACCTGGCGACGGGGTACGCGAAGACCCGGACCGCCTTCGGGGCGCCGATCGGGCGCAACCAGGGCATCGCCTTCCCGCTCGCGGACCTGTCCGTCGCGGTCGAGGCCGGCCACCTGCTCACCTACCGCGCGGCCTGGCTCAAGGACGAGCAGACCGCCGGGCGCGCGACCGCCGCCCAGGTCAAGGCGGCGGCCGCCAAGGCCAAGCTGCACACCTCGACCGTGGCGATGGACGCGGCCCGGCTGGCCACGCAGGTCTACGGCGGGGCGGGCTTCATGGAGGAGTACCCGGTCGCCCGGTTCTACCGGGACGCCAAGATCCTCGAGATCGGCGAGGGCACCTCCGAGGTGCAGCGCCTGGTGCTGGCGCGCGGGCTCGGCCTGCCGGTGGCATGAGCGGCGCCCCGCCGAGCAGCTTCCCGGACTGGCTGGACCAGGCGCAGGCGGCCACCGCCGCACCCGACGAGAAGGGTCGGGCGCGGCTCGCGGCGGCCGGCAAGCTCGCCGTCCGCGAGCGCGTCGACCTGCTGCTGGACGCGGGCTCGTTCGTCGAGGACGGCCGGCTGGCCAACGCGGTGACCACGGTCGCCGACGTCGCGGCCGGCGGGTCCGGCCTGCCCGCCGACGGCGTGGTCACCGGCCGCGGCACCGTCGACGGCCGTCCCGTCGTCGTGGTCGCCAACGACCCCACGGTCAAGGCGGGCTCCTGGGGCGCCCGGACCGTGGAGAAGATGGTGCGGGCCACCGAGACGGCGCTGCGCGAGGAGCTGCCGGTCGTCTGGCTCGTCGACTCCGCCGGTGCCCGGATCACCGACCAGGTCGAGCTGTTCCCGGGCCGTCGCGGGGCGGGCCGGATCTTCCACAACCAGGTGGCGCTGTCGGGCCGGGTGCCGCAGGTGTGCTGCCTGTTCGGCCCGTCCGCGGCGGGCGGGGCGTACGTGCCGTCGTTCTGCGACATCGTCGTCATGGTCGAGGGGAACGCGAGCATGTACCTGGGCTCGCCGCGGATGGCCGAGATGGTCGTGGGGGAGCGGGTCGACCTGGAGCAGATGGGCGGGGCGCGGATGCACTGCACCGTGTCCGGCTGCGGCGACCTGCTCGCGGTCGACGACGCCGACGCCATCGAGCAGGCGCGGCTGTACCTGTCGTACCTGCCCCGCACCTGGCGCGAGGACCCGCCGGTCTACGAGGCCGAGCCGCCCGAGCGCCCGCTGCGGACCGGGGACGTGCCGGCCCGGGAGTCCGAGCCGTTCGACGTGCACGACGTCGTCGAGCGCCTCGTCGACGCCATGAGCTTCTTCGAGATCAAGCCGCTGTTCGCGCCGGAGCTGGTCGTCGGGTTCGCCCGGCTCGAGGGCCGCACCGTCGGCATCGTCGCCAACAACTCCGCCGTCCGGGGCGGGGTGCTGTTCGTCGACAGCGCCGACAAGGCGGCCCGGTTCATCACGCTGTGCGACGCGTTCAACGTGCCGCTGGTGTACCTGGCCGACGTGCCGGGGTTCATGATCGGCAGCGAGGTCGAGCGGGCGGGGATCATCCGCCACGGCGCCAAGATGGTCGCCGCCGTGTCCGAGGCCACCGTGCCGCAGGTGTCCGTCGTCCTCCGCAAGGCCTACGGCGCCGGGCTGTACGCCATGGCCGGCCCCGGGTTCGCCCCGCACGCGTGCGTCGCGCTGCCCACGGCCGCCATCGCCGTCATGGGTCCCGAGGCCGCGGTCAACGCCGTCTACGCCAACCGGATCGCCGCGATCGACGACCCGGGGGAGCGGGAGGCCTTCGTCGCCGCGCGGCGGGCGGAGTACCTGGAGGACGTCGACCTGCGCCGGCTCGCCTCCGACCTGGTCGTCGACGCGGTCGTCGAGCCCGAGGACCTGCGCGAGGACCTGGTCCGGCGCCTGGCCTACGCCTCGCGCACCCGCCGGGAGTTCTCCGACCGGCGCCACGGGGTCTGGCCGGTCTAGCGCGCCCCCGGGGGTGACCCGGCCCTGGGTGCGCCTGCGCGGGTGCCGGGCGACCCTATGCTGCCCCTGCACGTGGCGCCCCCGGGGCGCCGGCGCCCCCGGGCGACAGGACGAGAGGGGGTCGCAGGTGCCCGAGCAGACGGCGCGGCCGGGATGGCAGCGACCCAGCATCTACGACGTCGCGAAGTCCGCCGGCGTCTCGCACATGACGGTGTCGCGGGTCCTCAACGGCCACAGCAACATCCGCGAGTCGACCCGCGACCGGGTCCTCAAGGCCATCGAGGAGACCAACTACACGCGCAACTCCATCGCGCGGGCCCTGGCGACGCGGCGGGCCATGCGCATCGGGGTGCTCGTCGACGGGCCGCTGCAGTACGGCCCGAACAGCACCCTGCGCGCCCTCGAGGGCGCGGCGCGCACCGTGGGCTACACCGTGAGCGCCGTGACGGTCGACGACGACCCGTCGGAGGCCGACGCCGGCGTGGCCGAGCTCGTCATGCAGGGCGTCGAGGCGCTCTGCGTCATCGCCCCCCGGCAGTCCTCGCTGGACCTCCTCCGTCGCCGCAGCACCGGGCTGCCGACCGTCATCATCAAGGCCGAGCCCGAGTCCGGGATGCACACCCTCGCGGTGGACCAGCGCGCCGGCGCGGAGATCGCCGTGCAGCACCTCATCGACCTGGGCCACCGCTCTGTCGGCCACCTCGCCGGACCGCTCGACTGGTACGACGCGCGCGAGCGGCAGCAGGGCTGGCACGACGCGCTCGAGCAGGCGGGCCTGCCGGCCCCCGAGCCCGTGGTCGGCGACTGGACGTCCGACCGGGGCCACGCCCTCGCCCGCGCCGGCGCGCTCGACGGGGTCACCGCGGTGCTCGCCGGCAACGACCAGATGGCGCTCGGGCTCGTGCACGGGCTCACGGAGCGGGGCGTGCGCGTGCCGGAGGACGTGAGCGTCGTCGGCTTCGACGACGTCCCGGACGCCCGGCACTTCCTGCCGCCGCTGACGACCGTCCGGCAGGACTTCGCCGCCCTCGGGGAGCTCACCCTCCGGCGCATCATCATGGCGATCGAGGACGAGGACGTGGCCCAGCACGAGGTCATCCAGCCCCGGCTCGTGGTGCGGTCCTCGACCGCCCCGCCGCCCGCCTGAGACACCCGGCCGACCGCCGCGGACGCGCTGCGCCAGGTCTTGTTTCCGCTAACACCTTGTGGTTAGCATCCCACCAGCGCGTCAGGTCCAACGGCGGATCCCCATGACATCGAGGTCGGGCGCGCAGAGACGACGTGACGGCCGGAGAGACCGGTCGAGCGCTGCTGATGGCTCGGACACGTCCGACCGAGAAGTGGAGACACACGACATGGCAACACGAGGTCTGTTCGTCCGTGCCCTGGCCGGCGCCACCGGTGCCGCCCTGCTGACGGGCGTCGCGGGTGCCGCCCTGGCCGAGCCGGTGGACGGTGACGACGTCCGCGTCGACGTCGAGATCGACGCGGTCGAGCCCGCCGGGGCCCTGACGATGAGCGTCGCGGCCGACTCCACCACGCTGGCCGAGGTCGCCTCCGGCGACCCCGCCGTGCGGCAGTTCGACGGCGCCCTGCCCACCGTCACCGTCACCGACGACCGCGGCGAGGTCCCCGCCGGCCAGTTCTGGTACGTCACCGGCCAGTCGTCGGCGTTCGAGGGCGAGGGCCTCACCAGCCTGCCCGCCGGGCACCTCGGGTGGCGCCCCAACCTCATCACCGAGGGCGACGGCGAGGTCGCTGCGGGCGAGGAGGTCGTCACCGTCCTCGACGACCCGACCACCGGGTCCGGCGCCACCGCCAACAACGTCGGCCTCGTCGGCGAGGAGCTCCTCGCCCTCGCGCTGGACTCCACCGAGGCCAGCGCCCAGGGCACCTGGCAGGCCGACGCGGACCTGTTCCTCAAGACCCCGGCCGACGTCGCGCCCGGCAGCTACTCCGCGACCCTCACCCTCACCCTCTGGGAGGATGAGTACTGACCGGTCGACGACCGCTCGACAGCCTCCCCCGGTCGGGGCGGCGGGCCACCGCCGCCCCGACCCGCACGTCTGGACCTCCTGTGCCGCTGCCCGTCCGTCGCCCCCTCAGCCGTGTGCTGACGGCCCTGCTCCTCGGTGGCCTCGTCGCCGCCCCGGCCTCCGCCGCCCCGGCCCCCGAGCCCTCGGCCGCGGCGACCCCGCCGCCGGTGCGGTGGGCGGTCACCCCGGCCGACGAGGACGGGCCCGACGGCCGGACCGCGGCCGAGCACACCCTCGACCCGGGCGAGCGCGTCGAGGACCGCTTCGCCGTGCGCAACCTGGGGCCGGAGGAGGTCACCTTCCGGCTCGCCGCCGCCGACGGCTTCACCACCCGGACCGGCCGTTTCGACATCCTCCCGTCCGACCAGGAGTCCGTCGCTGCCGGCACGTGGGTCGAGCTGCCCCCGGAGGTCACCGTCGCGCCCGGTGGCACCGAGGTGGTCGGCTTCGCGGTGGCCGTGCCCGAGGACGCCGAGCCGGGCGACCACACGGCCGGCATCACCGCCTCGGTCCTGTCGGTGCAGTCGGCCGAGGACGGCACCAGCGTCGGCGTCGAGAGCCGCGTCGGGTTCCGGCTGCTCACCCGCGTCACCGGCGACATCACCCCCTCGGCGGGCGTGCGCGCGGTCTCCGGGTCCTACGACCTGTCGTGGAACGCGTTCCGCCCCGGCGGCATGACCGTCACCTTCGACGTCGTCGACGACGGCAACACCCGGCTGCTGGCCGAGGGCAGCGTGAGCGCGGGCGGCGGCGACGTCGCCTTCCCCGGGCCGGGGGAGCAGCAGGAGCTCCTGCCCGGCGACACCCGGTCGCTGCGCGCCGAGGTCGACGGCGTCTGGCCGACCTTACTCGTGCCCGTCGACGTCACCCTGGCCCCCACCGTCGTCACCGTCGACGGCGAGGCGCCCACCCTGGAGCCGGTCGTGCAGCGGACGTGGGTGTGGGCCGTGCCGTGGCCGCAGCTCGCTCTCCTGCTCGGCCTCCTGCTCGTGGTGGCGGCCCTGGCCCAGGGGCGCCGGCGCTCCCGCCGCCGGCTGGCCGCGCTGCTCGAGGACGCCCGCGAGCAGGGCCGGCAGCAGGCCGGCACCTCCGCGCCGTAGACCTGAGCCGCCCCCGCCGCGCAGGCCGACGAGCCGTCTGCCGGTTGTCCGGCGGGCTGTCCGCCGTACCCAGGGGACGGGCGCAGCAGCGGTGTATCGATCGAACGGTGAGCATCCTTGACACTCCGTGAAGGGCGCTCATAAGGTCGCTGCACCGCCGGTGTTTCCGCTAACAACGGCATGGCGCCCCAGTGCCGGGTCGCCGGTCACGGCTGCGCGACGGTGCCTGTCCGCCCCCACGACGTGGTGGGCCGTCACCCTCGCAGCCCCCACGAGAGGTGTGCCCTGCATGCGAACCCATCTGTCCCGGCTGACGGCCGCGGTCGCCGGCGTGGTCACGGGCGCCCTGCTCCTGACCACGGGCGCCGCGTCCGCGCAGACCGCGGTCGCGCCCGCCGACCTGCTCCTGCACTACGACTTCGAGACCGCGGGCGTCGTCCGCGACGTGTCGGGCAACGGTCGCGACGGCGTGGTCCGCGGCACCGGCGCCACGGTGGCCGGCGGCGTCCTCACGCTGCCCGGTGGTGCCAGCGGCTCCGGCGCCGGCTACGTCGAGATCCCCCGCGGGACCTTCGACGGGCGCGACACGCTGACCATCAGCACGTGGCTGCGCAACGAGACCCCGAGCGGGAACTACGCCGCCCTGTTCTTCGGGTCGGCCACGAACCCGCCGTCGCAGTACTACATCCTCAACCCGCGCAACCCCGCCGGCCGGGTCAAGTCGGTCGTCACCGACGGGGCAAGCACCACCGCACCGTGGGGCACCGAGGCCGGGATCAGCCCCACCACCGCCTCGCGCGGCGTCGAGGGACCGCTCACCGGCACCGGCTGGACCCTGCACACCGCCGTCATCCAGCCGGGCTCGATCACCGGCTACGTCGACGGCCAGCTGGTCGGCACGGTCCCGACCACGCGCACCGTGAGCCAGTTCGGCACCGGCCTGGTGTCCTACATCGGCCGCTCGAGCTACCCGGACGTGTTCTACCGCGGCTCCGTCGACGACCTCGTCGTCGCCGGCCGGGCCCTCAGCGCCTCCGAGGTCGCCGCGGAGTACTGGGCGAGCCCCCGCTCCGAGGCCGCCGCGCAGGCCGCCCTGGCCGCGGACGCCGCCGCGCTCACCGTCCCCGCGCAGACCATCACCGACCTCCGGCTCCCCACCGCGGGCGCACGGGGCTCGGCCGTCACCTGGTCCAGCAGCGACCCGGCGCGCGTCGCCGGCGACGGCACCGTCACCCGCCCCGCCCGGGGCCAGGCGGACGCCACGGTCACCCTCACCGCGACCCTCGCCCTCGGCGGCCGCTCGACGACGAAGGCCTTCACGGTCACCGTGCTAAGCGAGGACCCCGAGCGTGACCTGCGCACCGCGGCCGACGCCTTCGAGCTCGGCATCACCGTCGTCGCGGACGACATCACCCTGCCCACCACGACCGCCGACGGCACCGCGGACATCGCCTGGACGAGCGAGCCCGCGGGCGTCGTCGCCGCCGACGGCACCGTCACCCGGCCCGCCGCGGACACCGACGTCGTGCTCCGCGCCCGCTTCACCGCCGCCGGCGCGCCCGGCGTCACCGTGGACAAGGAGTACCGGGTCCGGGTCCTCGCCGCGGTCGGCGGCTACCTCGCCTCCTACATCACAGCCGGCGACACCCCGCGCACGGACGTGCTGCACCTCGCGCACTCCGTCGACGGGACGAGCTGGACGGCGCTCAACAACGGCAAGGGCGTCCTGTACCCCCGCTTCGACACGGGGTCCTCGAAGTTCGGCCACCCCACCCTGTTCCGCCACCCCGACGGCAGCTTCGGCATGGTCGCCACCGACGACGGCGCCAGCGGCCGGGTGTTCGTCTACGACGGCACGGACCTCATCACCTGGACGAACCCGCGGTTCGTCCTCACCAACACCCAGGGCATCCGGGTCGCGCGCGCCGACGTCGGCTACGACAACGTCGCGCAGCAGTACCGGCTCGTGCTCACCGCGACCACCGGCACGACCTACCTCGTCACCACGCCGGACCTCGTCACCTTCTCCGAGCCGGTCGTCACCGACCCGGTCACGCGCACCGTCCCGACCGGCCTGCCTGCCGGGGCCCTCGAGGCCAGCACGATCGGCGTCACCGCGCAGGAGCACGCCGCCGTCGTCGCCAAGCTCGGCCGCATCGTCAACACCGGCGTGAGCGACGTCGAGGACGTCACCGTGCAGCCCGGCGAGAGCGTCGGGCTGCCCGAGCGCGTGGAGCTGTCGTACTCCGACGGGTCCACCAAAGAGCTCGGCGTCGAGTGGGACACGTCTGGCGTCGACCTGGCCACGCCCGGCAGCTACGAGGTCACCGGCACGGTGCAGCAGCCGGTCTACGGCGACGAGGACGGCATCCTCGTCCGCGAGCGCGCCGACCCGTGGGTGCTGCGCGACGACGAGCGGACCGGCAGCACGGAGTACTACCTGACGGGCTCGTACCCCACGACGCAGCAGAGCCCGGGCGTCGGCTACGACCGGCTGGTCCTGCGGCGCGCCGGCAGCATCGACGGCCTGACCACCGCGCAGGAGACCGTCCTGCTCTGGGCCGGCAACGCCGCGGCCCCCGACACCTCCAACGGCTCGAAGATCTCGACCCAGCACTTCCGGTACTTCTGGGCTCCCGAGTTCCACCGCATCGGCGGCGACTGGTACATCTTCTTCACCTCGGGCCGCTCACGGACCGACGTGTGGGGCATCCGGCCGGCGATCATCCGGTGCGACGGGGCCGGCGACCCGATGGACCCGGGCTGCTGGCAGGAGCTCGGGTACATGCAGGCCGCCCCGGGGGACACCGCCGCGTTCACGAACTTCTCCCTCGACATGACCTACGTCGAGGCCGACGGCAAGCACTACGTCGTCTGGGCCGAGAAGCCCGGCACGTCCGACCTGCGGATGGCCGAGATCGACCCGTCGAACCCCCGGCAGCTGACCAGCCGCTCGATGCTGCTGTCGACGCCCGACTTCGCCTGGGAGCGCAGCGGCGGCAACGTCATCAACGAGGGCGCCGCGGTCGTCATGAGCGAGGACGAGGTGTTCGTCTTCTTCTCCGCGGCCTCGGTCGACGAGAACTACAGCATCGGCGTCGTCCGGGCCCGCCGCGGCTCGGACCTCATGGACCCCGCCAGCTGGACCAAGCTGGGGTACCCGCTGCTCACCACCGACGACTTCGGCGGGGCGCAGATGGGGCCGGGCCACAACTCGTTCACCCTCGACGAGGACGGCAACCCCGTGATCGTCTACCACGCCCGGCCGCCGCGCGCGGAGTGGCCGGCCGGTGCCGACGGCGGTCTCAACGACCCCAGCCGGCACGCCCGGGTCAAGACGGTGCACTTCGCCGCCGACGGCCTCGCGGTCCTCAACCAGACCCGCGAGGAGGAGCTCGCCCCCCGGTTCCGCACGGTGACCACCACGGTCACCGTCGTCGGGCCCGAGGAGCCGGCCGGTCCGGAGCTCTCCGTCGAGGCGGGGACCCGCTGCGTCGCCGGGAAGGTCGTCCAGACCGTCCGCGTCGGCACCACCTCCGACGTCCCCGTCACCGCGGCCGTCACCTCGTCCTGGGGCACGCGGTCGATGACCGTCGCCGCGGACAGCGCCACCTCGCTCACCGTGGGCACCCGGGCGGGCGCCGTGCCCGCCGGCGAGGTGAGCGTCACGGGGACGGCCGACGGGGCCAGCCGCACCGTCGTGGCCGCCTACGCGGCACGCAGCTGCGGCTGAGCGGCGAGCGCCCGGGCACGGGTGGGGGCCGGCGGGCGACGACCGCCC
>NZ_JBBEOI010000040.1 GCF_037860755.1 Aquipuribacter hungaricus
GTGGTCCAGGCGGCCGGCGGTGCGGCGAGGGCGGCGACCGACGGCCTGCGTCGCGCCGGCCGCGACCGCTAGCCCGACCGGCGCACGCGAGAAGGCCCCGCCCCCCGGGTGGGGGAGCGGGGCCCTGACGCGGGTGGGGCCGGGGTCAGACGGAGCGCGCGATGAGCGCCCGCTTGACCTCCTGGATCGCCTTGGTGACCTCGATGCCGCGGGGGCAGGCCTCGGTGCAGTTGAAGGTGGTCCGGCAGCGCCAGACGCCCTCCTTGGAGTTGAGGATCTCCAGGCGCAGGTCCGAGCCGGCGTCGCGGCTGTCGAAGATGAACCGGTGCGCGCCGACGATGGCCTGGGGGCCGAAGTACTGCCCGTCGGTCCAGAACACCGGGCAGCTGGAGGTGCACGCCGCGCACATGATGCACTTGGTGGTGTCGTCGAACCGCGCCCGCTCCTCCTGGGTCTGGACCCGCTCCCGCGTCGGCTCGGCGCCGGTCGTGATGAGGAACGGCATCACCTCGCGGTAGGCCGCGAAGAACGGCTCCATGTCGACGATGAGGTCCTTCTCGACCGGCAGGCCCTTGATGGGCTCGACGGTGATCGGACGGTCGGGGTTGAGGTCCTTGAGCAGCGTCTTGCACGCCAGCCGGTTGCGGCCGTTGATCCGCATCGCGTCGGAGCCGCAGATGCCGTGGGCGCAGGAGCGGCGGAACGACAGCGAGCCGTCGGTGTCCCACTTGATGCGGTGCAGCGCGTCGAGGAGACGGTCGGTGCCGTGGGCGGTGACCGTGTAGCTCTCCCAGTGCGGCTCGCTGTCCTTCTCCGGGTCGTACCGGCGGATCTTGAGCGTGACGTCGAAGCTGCGGATCTCGCCACCGACGCGCTCGGTGTCCTCGCGCTCCGCGGCCTCGCTGCGGACGACGCCGTAGGTCTCCTTCGAGGTCGTCTCGGTGGTCGTCATCAGTACTTGCGCTCCATCGGCTCGTATCGGGTCTGCACGACCGGCTTGTAGCCCAGGCGCACCGTCGTGCTGCCGTCGGGCTCCACGTCGCGGTAGGCCATCGTGTGCTGCAGGAAGTTCACGTCGTCACGCGTGGGGTAGTCCTCGCGGAAGTGCCCGCCGCGCGACTCGTTGCGCGCCTTGGCGCTGGCGACCATGACCTCGGCGAGCTCGAGCAGGAAGCCGAGCTCGACGGCCTCGAGCAGGTCGAGGTTGAACCGGCGGCCCTTGTCCATGACGCCGACGCGGGCGTAACGCTCCTTGAGCCGGGCGATGTCGACCTCGGCCTGCTTGAGCGTGGTCTCGGTCCGGTAGACCTGGGCGTTCATGTCCATGGTCTCCTGGAGCTCGGCGCGGACGGCCGCGACGTTCTCCGTGGGCCGGCCGTCGGAGCCGCGGCCGCGGAGCTCCTCGAGCAGCTGGACGACGGTCGCCTCGGGCGCCGACGGCAGGGGCAGCAGCGTCGTGGTCGCCGCGTGCTCGGCGGCGGCGATGCCCGCGCGCTTGCCGAACACGTTGATGTCCAGCAGCGAGTTGGTGCCCAGGCGGTTGGCGCCGTGCACCGACACGCACGCCACCTCGCCGGCGGCGTAGAGCCCGCCGACGGTGGTGTCGTTGTCGATGAGCACCTCGGTCTCGACGTTGGTCGGGACCCCGCCCATGGCGTAGTGCGCGGTCGGGTAGACCGGGACGGGCTCGGTGTACGGCTCCACGCCCAGGTACGTGCGGGCGAACTCCGTGATGTCCGGGAGCTTGGCGTCGATGTGCGCCGGCTCCAGGTGCGTGAGGTCGAGCAGCACGTAGTCCTTGTTCGGGCCCGCACCGCGGCCCTCGCGGACCTCGGTCGACATCGCCCGGGCCACCATGTCGCGGGGGGCCAGGTCCTTGATCGTCGGGGCGTACCGCTCCATGAAGCGCTCGCCCTCGGAGTTGCGGAGGATCCCGCCCTCGCCGCGCGCGGCCTCGCTCAGCAGGATGCCGAGCCCGGCCAGGCCGGTCGGGTGGAACTGGTAGAACTCCATGTCCTCCAGCGGGAGGCCCCGGCGCCACGCGATGCCCATGCCGTCACCGGTGAGGGTGTGCGCGTTGGACGTGGTCTTGAAGACCTTGCCGAAGCCGCCCGTGGCCAGCACGACGGACTTGGCGTGGACGATGTGCACGGTGCCGGTGGCCAGCTCGTAGGCGACGACGCCGTTGGCGTGGCGCCGGCCGTCCGGGCCGTCGGTCATGAGCAGGTCCAGCACGTAGAACTCGTTGAAGAACTCGACCTCGTGCTTGACGCACTGCTGGTAGAGCGTCTGCAGGATCATGTGGCCGGTCCGGTCGGCGGCGAAGCAGCTGCGTCGCACGGCGGCCTCGCCGTGGTTGCGGGTGTGCCCGCCGAAGCGGCGCTGGTCGATCCGGCCCTCGGGGGTGCGGTTGAACGGCAGCCCCATCTTCTCCAGGTCGAGGACGGCGTCGATGGCCTCCTTGCACATCACCTCGGCCGCGTCCTGGTCGACGAGGTAGTCGCCGCCCTTGACGGTGTCGAAGGTGTGCCACTCCCAGTTGTCCTCCTCGACGTTGGCCAGGGCGGCGCACATGCCGCCCTGCGCCGCGCCGGTGTGGGAGCGGGTGGGGTAGAGCTTGGTGAGCACGGCGGTGCGGGCGCGCTTGCCCGACTCCAGCGCCGCGCGCATGCCGGCGCCGCCGGCCCCGACGATGACGACGTCGAAGCGGTGGTGCTCGACCTTGCCGGTGCCGGTCGCGCTGCCGGTCGCGGTGGTCTCCGCCGTCGACGGGTCCGCCGCGCCGCGGGCGATCTCGGGGGTCTCGGGGCTGTCCGTGGTCATCTGCTCTCCTCCGTCGGTGCCGTGCTCAGCCCGTGCAGACCGACAGCGTGGACGCCGGGTCGATGCAGGGGTCGAACGTGGTGATGGTCAGGGTGCCCACGACGAGCGTGACGGCGACCGCGGCGTAGAGCAGGCCCGTGAGCCACAGCCGGGTGCGGTCCCGCTCGGAGTAGTCGTTGATGATCGTCCGCATCCCGTTGCCGCCGTGCAGGAGCGCGAGCCACAGCATCGCGAAGTCCCACACCTGCCAGAACGGGCTGGCCCACTTGCCCGCGACGAAGGCGAAGTCGATCTGCTTGATGCCCTCGCCCATGACGAGGTTGACGAACAGGTGCCCGAAGACGAGCACGAGCAGGACGACGCCCGACAGCCGCATGAACAGCCAGCCGTACAGCTGGCCGTTGCCGGCGCCGCGCTGGCGGCGGGTCCGGGGGGCGACGAGGGCGGGGGCGTCCGCCGTGCTCGGCGAGGTGGTCATGGTCATCCGGTCACTCCCCGAAGACGAAGCCGAGGTGGCGGAGCGTGAACGGGACCATGAGGATGACCCACAGGCCGACCACGCCGTAGAACATCTGGCGGTGGAACCGCGTGCCGTGCTCCCAGAAGTCGATGAGCACGACCCGGAGCCCGTTGAGCGAGTGGAACAGGAACGCGCCGACGAGGCCGACCTCGGCCAGCCCGACGATGGGGTTCTTGTAGCTCTCGATGACGATGTCGTACGCCTCGGGGGACACCCGGACCAGGCCGGTGTCGAGGACGTGCACGAGCAGGAAGAAGAACAGCACGACGCCGGTGATGCGGTGCAGCACCCACGACCACATGCCTTCCCGGCCCCGGTAGAGGGTGCCGGACGGTGCCCTGACGGCGGTGGACGCCACTTCGCGGTCCTTTCTCGCGCTCGCTGGGTCGGTCACCGGGCGGCCGCCCGCGGCTCGCGGGCGACGGGGTGCCCCGACCGCTCAAGCATACGTCCGGCCTGGTGACCGGGCGTGTCGGGAGAGGGTCGCGTGGGTCACACGCCGTGCAGGTCAGCGCGGCAGCAGGTCCGTCCCGGCCATGCCGGACAGGTCGAGCACCGTGCGGCGGGCCGTCGTCGGGTGCATGAGGCGGGCCTGCTCGTAGTGCTCGAGCAGCTGTGCGCAGACGGCGTCCCAGGAGCGGCCGAGGACGGCGCGGCGCCCGGCCTCGCCCATCCGCTCCCGCAGTCCCGGGTCGGCGACGAGCCCGGCGACCTGGTCGCGCAGCGCGGTGTCGTCCTCGCCGGGGTAGCGGAAGCCGGTCACCCCGTGGTCGACGATGTCGCGCGGGCCGCCGACGTCCGGGGCGACGACGGGGACCCGGGAGGCCATCGCCTCCTGCAGGGTCTGCCCGAAGGTCTCCTCGGTGCCGGTGTGGACGAACACGTCCAGCGCGGCGTACGCGTCGGCCAGCGCCTCCCCGCCCAGGTGGCCGAGGAACGTCGTCGGCACGCCGGCCTCGGCCAGGGCCTTCTCCAGCCCGGTGCGGCTCGGGCCGTCGCCGACGACGACCAGGCGCAGGCCGTCGACGCCGGCCAGCGCGGTGAGCCGCTCGACCCGCTTCTCGGGGAACAGCCGGCCGACGTAGCCGACGACGACCTCGCCGTCGGCAGCGAGCCGAGCCCGCAGCAGCTGGGCGCCCTCGCCCTCGCGGCGGCCCGGGGCGAACAGCTCGGTGTCGACGCCGCGCCCCCACAGCCGGACCCGGGGGACCCGGTTGGCCCGCAGGTCGTCGGCGGCCGCGCGCGAGGGCGCCAGCGTGAGGTCGGCCATCTCGTGCACCCGCCGCAGCCAGCGCCACACGCCCCTGCTGGCCATCCTGAAGCCGTGCCGGTAGGCGAAGCCGGCCATGTCGGTCTGGTAGACCGCGACGCTGGGCAGGTCCAGGCGCTCGCACGCGGTGAGGCCGTAGGCGCCGAGGATGAACGGTGCGGCGACGTGGACCACGTCCGGCTCGAACTCCTCCAGCGCCTGCACCAGGTGGGCGGTGGGCAGGCCGACGGGGAACTGCCGGTAGCTGAAGGCTGTCACCTCGCGCACGGGGGCGCCGGCGTAGGACTCCGGGGCGGGGCCGGGGCAGATGACGAGCGCCTCGTGGCCGTGCCGCTGCAGGTGCTCCAGGACGCGGCAGACGCTGTTGGTCACCCCGTTGACGGTGGGCAGGAACGACTCCGCCACCACAGCGACCCGCATGCGCGCCACTGTAGCGACAGCCCCGATACGGTCCCGGGATGAGCGAGACGACTCCTGCCCCGGCTCCTGCCCCGGCCACCCAGCAGCTGACGGGCTTCCACGCGGTGGTCCCCGCGGGGGGCGCCGGCACCCGGCTCTGGCCGCTGTCCCGCGCGGCCCGGCCGAAGTTCCTCCACGACCTCACCGGCGGCGGCCGCACCCTGGTGCAGGCGACGTGGGACCGGCTGGTCCCGCTCACGGGAGAGGCCGGCATGGTCGTCGTCACCGGCGGCTCGCACGCCGTCGCCGTCGCCCGCCAGCTGCCGGGGCTGCGGGAGGAGGGGCTGCTCGTCGAGCCCGCGCCGCGCAACTCCGCCGCCGCGATCGGCCTGGCGGCCGCCGTCGTCGCCGCCTCCGACCCCGACGCCGTCATCGGCTCCTTCGCCGCCGACCACGTCATCGCCGACGAGGAGGTCTTCCACGCCGCGGTCGCCGAGGCCGTGGCCGCCGCCCGCGAGGGCTGGCTGGTGACGATCGGCATCGACCCGACCGGGCCCTCGACCGGCTTCGGCTACGTCCACGTCGGCGAGCGGCTCGACGTCGAGGGCGCGCCGTCGCTGCACCGGGTGGCGGAGTTCGTCGAGAAGCCCGACGCGGAGACCGCCGCGCGCTACGTCGAGGCGGGCTGGCGCTGGAACGCCGGCATGTTCGTCGTGCGGGCCGCGACGCTGCTGGAGATGCTCGACGAGCTGGAGCCGGCGCTCGCGGCGGGGCTGCGCACCATCGGCGCCGCCTGGGGGACCCCGGAGCAGGACGAGGTCCTCGCGGCCACGTGGCCCGGGCTCGCCTCGGTGCCCATCGACACCGCCGTCGCGGAGCCGGCCGCGCTCGCCGGGCGCGTCGCGGTCGTCCCGGGCGCCTTCCGGTGGGACGACGTCGGGGACTGGACCTCCCTCGGCGACCTGCTCGCCCAGGACGGCGCGCGCACGGCCCCGGTCGGCGAGCAGGTCGACGGGCTGCTGGTGCTCGGCGACACGTCCCGGGTGCTCGGCCGCCACGCCAGCGGCGTCGTCGTGCCCGCCAGCGGGCGGACGGTCGTCGTGGCGGGCCTGCAGGACGTCGTCGTCGTCGACACCCTCGACGCCGTGCTGGTGACCACCCGCGGGCACGCCCAGGGCGTCAAGCACGTCGTGGACCTGCTCAAGGGCGAGGGCCGCAGCGACCTGGTCTAGGCCGGTCCCTACGATCGGCGCCATGCCGACGACGACGACGGGCGACACGGGCGAGCCGCCGCGGCCCACCACCGAGTCCGGGCTGCCGCTGGTCGCCGTGGCCACCGCCGCGGACGTCGCCGACGGGCTCGAGGACCGGCTCGGCAGCCCGGGGCGGTTCCCGTACACCCGGGGCGTCCACCCCGGCATGTACACGTCGCGGCCCTGGACCATGCGCCAGTACGCCGGCTTCGGCAGCGCGACGGAGTCCAACGCCCGCTACCACCAGCTCGTCGCGGCCGGCACGGGCGGGCTCAGCGTCGCCTTCGACCTGCCCACCCAGATGGGCATGGACTCCGACGACCCGCTCGCGGCCGGCGAGGTGGGCAAGGTCGGCGTGGCGGTGGACTCGCTGGAGGACATGCGGCTGCTGTTCGCCGGGCTGCCGCTGGACGAGGTGTCGACGTCGATGACGATCAACGCCCCCGCCTCGGTCCTGCTGCTGCTCTACCAGCTCGTCGCCGAGGAGCAGGGCGTGCCGGGGGTGCGGCTGCGGGGCACGGTGCAGAACGACGTGCTCAAGGAGTACATCGCCCGCGGGACGTACATCTTCCCGCCCGCGCCGTCGCTGCGGCTGGTCGCGGACACGTTCGCGTACTGCCGCGAGCAGCTGCCGGCCTGGAACACGATCTCCGTGTCCGGCTACCACATGGCCGAGGCGGGGGCGACGCCCGCGCAGGAGGTCGCCTTCACCCTCGCCGACGGGATCGCCTACCTCGAGGCCGCGCTGGCCGCCGGGCTGTCGGTCACCGACGTGGCGCCGCGGCTGTCGTTCTTCTTCGTCGCCCGCACGACGCTGCTGGAGGAGGTCGCCAAGTTCCGGGCCGCCCGCCGGGTGTGGGCCCGGATCGTCCGGGACCGGTTCGGCTGCGACGACCCGCGCTCGCAGATGCTCCGCTTCCACACCCAGACCGCGGGGGTGCAGCTCACCGCCCAGCAGCCCGAGGTCAACCTGGTCCGGGTGGCCCTGCAGGCGCTCGGCGCGGTGCTCGGCGGGACCCAGTCGCTGCACACCAACTCCTACGACGAGGCGATCGCCCTGCCGACGGAGAAGGCCGCCCGCCTCGCCCTGCGCACCCAGCAGGTGGTGGCCTTCGAGACCGACGTCACCAAGGTCGTCGACCCGTTCGCCGGCTCCTACGCCGTCGAGGCCATGACCGACGCGCTCGA
Organism: Aquipuribacter hungaricus; assembly: GCF_037860755.1. Classification (NCBI taxonomy): domain Bacteria; kingdom Bacillati; phylum Actinomycetota; class Actinomycetes; order Micrococcales; family Intrasporangiaceae; genus Aquipuribacter; species Aquipuribacter hungaricus. The sequence continues at coordinate 7,454 of NZ_JBBEOI010000040.1, forward strand.
CGCGGAGGTGGAGCGGCTCCTCGCTGCCGTCGACGGCATGGGCGGGGCGGTGGCGGCCATCGAGGCCGGGTTCCAGAAGTCCGAGATCGAGCGCTCCGCGTACGCCGTCGCCCAGCAGATCGACGCGGGCGAGCGGGTCGTCGTCGGGGTCAACCGGTTCCGCACCGAGACCGAGGAGCCGTACGAGCCGCTGCGGCCGGACCCCGACCTGGAGCGCGCGCAGGTGCAGCGCCTGGCCGACCTGCGCGCCCGCCGCGACGGGGCGGCCGTCGGGGCGGCCCTGGCCGACCTGCGCCGGGCCGCGGAGGGGACCGACAACGTCCTCGTCCCGATGCGGGCGGCGCTGCGCGAGCTGGCCACGGTGGGTGAGGTCTGCAGCGTCCTGCGCGACGTCTGGGGGCGCTACGAGCCCTCCGAGCGGTTCTGACGTCACGACCTGGTCACGACCTGCGTCGGCCGTCGTCCGCCCCTCGGACGGGCAGGTATGTTCCCCCTCGACCGTGCGAGAGGGCCCGGATGCCGTGCTCGGCACGACCCCGACGGTCCCGTGGCAGACACCAGCAGGAGGAACTTGTGAAGCAGTGGGCGCGTGTGACCGCGGTCGTGGGCCTGTCGGCCCTCGTCCTCGCGGCGTGCGGTGAGGCACCCGACGAGGCCGGCGGCACGACCGACGAGAGCGCCGCCCCCGCGGCCTCCGGCGGCAGCGGCGGCGGCGAGGCCGCCGACTTCACCGGGTGCATGGTCACCGACGCCGGTGGCGTCGACGACCGGTCCTTCAACGAGGCGGCCGACCGCGGCCTCACCCAGGCCGAGTCCGAGCTGGGCATCACCAAGACGGTGCTGGAGTCCAGCGCCGCCACCGACTACACCCCCAACGTCGAGCAGCTCGTCGGCCAGGACTGCGACCTCATCGTCGGCGTCGGCTTCCTGCTCGCCGAGGCCGTCGGCACCGCCGCGACGGCCAACCCCGAGGAGACGTTCGCCCTCATCGACTCCACGCTGGAGGAGCCGGCGGACAACGTGAAGCCGCTGCTCTTCAACACCGCGGAGGCCGCGTTCCTCGGTGGCTACCTCGCCGCCGGCATGAGCGAGTCCGGCACCGTCGCCACCTTCGGCGGCATCCCGATCCCGCCGGTCACCATCTTCATGGACGGCTTCGTCGACGGCGTGGCCTACCACAACGAGCAGAACGGCACGGACGTCCAGGTCCTCGGCTGGGACAAGGAGACGCAGGAGGGCACCTTCACCGGCGACTTCGAGAACCAGGCCAACGGCCAGACCACCACGGAGAACTTCATCTCCCAGGGCGCGGACATCATCCTGCCCGTCGCCGGCCCGGTCGGCCTCGGTGCCGCCGCCGCCGCGGAGGCCTCCGGCACGGCCCGGCTCATCTGGGTCGACTCCGACGGCTACGAGTCCGCCGAGCAGTACGGCCCGCTGTTCATCTCCTCGGTGCTGAAGAACATCGACGCCGCGGTCTTCACGACCACGCAGGAGGCCATCGACGGCGGCTTCTCCAGCGAGCCCTACGTCGGCACGCTCGAGAACGGTGGCGTGGGGCTGGCCCCGTTCCACGACTTCGAGGACGAGGTGCCCCAGGAGCTCAAGGACCAGCTCACCGAGATCCAGGACGGCATCGTCGCCGGCGACATCACGGTGGAGTCGCCCGCGTCCCCGTGACGCGCGGCGCACGGCACGACCGGCACCGCTGAGCACGGCTGCGGGGGGCGCACCGACCGGTGCGCCCCCCGCAGTACGTTCTCCTGCACCACCACCACGACGCACAGCCCACGACACCAGGAGGTGGCGGTGAAGCTCGAGCTCCGGGGCATCACCAAGCGGTTCGGGTCCTTCACCGCCAACGACGGCATCGATCTGGTCGTCGAGCCGGGGACCATCCATGCCCTGCTCGGCGAGAACGGCGCCGGCAAGTCGACGCTGATGAACGTCCTCTTCGGCCTGCTGAAGGCGGACGAGGGGCAGGTGCTCGTCGACGGCGAGCCGGTGCAGTTCTCGGGCCCGCGCGACGCCATGGCCGCCGGCATCGGGATGGTCCACCAGCACTTCATGCTCGTGCCGGTCTTCACCGTGGCGGAGAACGTCGTCCTCGGCGACGAGCCGGTGCGCGGCGGCGGGGTGCTCGACCGGGCCTCCGCGGCGCGGCGGGTGCGCGAGACCGCCGCCCGGTTCGGCTTCCACCTGGACCCCGACGCCCTGGTCGGGGACCTGCCGGTCGGCGTGCAGCAGCGGGTGGAGATCGTCAAGGCGCTGGTCCGCGACGCGAAGGTGCTCATCCTCGACGAGCCCACCGCCGTGCTCACGCCGCAGGAGACGGACGAGCTCCTGACGATCATGCGCGAGCTCGCCGACGCGGGCACCGCCATCGTCTTCATCACGCACAAGCTGCGCGAGGTGAAGGAGGTGGCCGACACCATCACGATCATCCGCCGCGGCAAGGTCGTGGGGACCGCGGACCCGTCCGCCTCGGCGACCGAGCTCGCCTCGGCGATGGTGGGCCGCCAGGTCGACCTCACCGTCGACAAGCAGGATGCCGCCGCGGGCGAGGTCCGGTTCAGCGTCCGCGGTCTCACCCTGGTCCAGGACTCCGGCGTCACGGTGCTCGACGGCGTCGACCTCGACGTGCGCAGCGGCGAGATCGTCGCCCTGGCCGGGGTGCAGGGCAACGGCCAGACGGAGCTGACCGAGGCCGTCCTCGGCCTGGTCCGCCCGACCGCCGGCTCCATCACCCTGGACGGCAAGGAGCTGGGCGGGCGCTCGGTGCGCCAGGTGCTCGACGCCGGCGTCGGCTTCGTGCCCGAGGACCGCTCGACCGACGGCGTCATCGGGAGCTTCTCCGTCGCCGAGAACCTCGTCCTCGACCTGTTCCACGACGGCCCCTACGGCAGCGGCCTGGTGTACCGGCCCGGCCCGGTGGCCGAGAACGCGCGCCGCCGCATCGAGGAGTTCGACATCCGCGCGGGCGGCCCGGCCTCGACCGCCGGCTCGCTGTCAGGCGGCAACCAGCAGAAGGTCGTCCTCGCGCGCGAGATGTCCCGGCCGCTGCGGCTGCTCATCGCCAGCCAGCCCACCCGCGGCCTGGACGTCGGCTCCATCGAGTTCGTCCACACCCGGATCGTCCGCGAGCGCGACCAGGGCACCGCGGTGCTCATCGTGTCCACCGAGCTCGACGAGGTCGTCGCGCTGGCCGACCGGATCGCCGTCATGTACGCCGGCCGCGTCGTCGGCGTGGTGCCGGCCGACACCCCCCGCGAGGTGCTCGGCCTGATGATGGCCGGGATGAGCGCGGCCGAGGCCGAGCAGGCCCGGCACGGCGACGCCGCCTCCTCCCTCCCCGCCCCGGGCGACCTCGACCCCGCCCGGCCCCGCCTGACGAAGGGCGACGCATGAGCGCCACCGTGGCCACGACGCCACCCCAGCCCGTCCCGTCCGCCGCGCCCCCGCCCGCCACGTCGTTCTGGCAGTCCACGGCGCTGCCGTCGCTGCTGTCCGTCGTCATGGCGATGGTCGTCGGCGCGGTCCTCATCGCCGTCAGCGACGAGGACGTCCGGGCGTCGAGCTCGTACTTCTTCGCCCGCCCCGGCGACATGCTCTCCGCGATCGGCTCCAGCGTCGTCGGTGCCTACGGCGCGCTGTTCCGCGGCTCGGTCGTGGACCTGTCCGGCGGGAGCGTCGCGGAGGTGTTCGGGCCGCTGGCCAACACCCTGCTGTTCGCCACGCCGCTGGTCGCCGCCGGCCTGGCGGTCGCCGTGCCGTTCCGCGCCGGCCTGTTCAACATCGGCGCCGAGGGCCAGATCACCGTGGCCGCCGTGTTCGCCGCCTGGGTCGGCTTCGCGCTCGACCTCCCGCCGGTCGTCCACCTCGTGGCCGCCGTCCTGGCCGGCCTGCTCGGTGGGGCGCTGTGGGGGGCGATCCCCGGGGTGCTCAAGGCGACCACCGGGGCCCATGAGGTCATCACCACGATCATGCTCAACTACGTCGCCCGGTTCGGGATCCTCTTCGCGCTCGGCACGACGGCGTTCCAGCGCGAGGGCCGGGCCGACCCGATCAGCCCGCCGGTGGCCGACACCGCGGTGCTGCCGCGGCTGCTGGACTTCAGCCGGCTGCACGTCGGGTTCCTGCTCGCCCTCGCGGCGGCGGGGGTCGCGTGGTGGCTCATCGGCCGCAGCACGACCGGCTTCCGGCTGCGCGCGGTCGGGGCCAACCCCGAGGCCGCCCGCACGGCCGGGATGTCCGTGCCGCGCACCTACGTCACGGCCATGGTGCTCGCGGGCACGTTCGCCGGCCTGGCCGGCGTCTCGCAGGTGCTGGGCAGCGAGCGGGTGCTCACCACGGGCATCAGCGCGGGCCTCGGCTTCGACGCGATCACCGTCGCGCTGCTGGCGCGCACCAACCCGGTCGGCGTCGTCGCGGCCGGGGTGCTGTTCGGTGCGCTCAAGTCCGGCGGCCTCACCATGCAGGCCACCACCGGCACGTCGCTCGACATCGTCGTCGTGCTCCAGTCGCTCATCGTCCTGTTCATCGCCGCCCCCGCCCTCATCTCCGCCGTGTTCCGGCTGCGGAGCACCGGCGCCGGGGTCGGCCAGCTGTCGAAGGGGTGGAACGGATGAGCGCGACCCTCGCGCAGGCCCCGGCACCGCAGGCGCCCTCGGGCGCGCACCTGGTGGCGCCCCGTCGCTCGTGGCGCCAGCCGGTCGTGCTGTGGGTCATGGGCCTGCTCGCCCTCGCGGCGTTCGGCCTCGGCTCCCCGGGCGGGACCAGCTCGACGTTCGGGCTCTCCGCGGCCGGCCAGGCGGTCCAGCTGCCCGACCTGCCTCTGCCCACCCGCCCCACGGCGCTCGTGCTCGCCCTCGTCGGCCTCGCCGTCGCGGCCGTCGTCACGTGGCTGGTCAAGGAGCGCCGCCCGGTCTCGGTGTGGTGGAGCGTGCTGTTCGGCGTGGCCTTCGCCGTCGCGTTCCTGGTCTGGGCGGTGGCGGACAAGCAGATCTCGTTCGTCAGCCTGCTCCAGGGCTCGGTCTTCCTCGCCACCCCGCTGGTGTTCGGCGCCCTCGGCGGCGTGCTGTGCGAGCGCGCCGGCGTCGTCAACATCGCCATCGAGGGCCAGCTGCTGGCCGGCGCGTTCCTGTCCGCGGTGGTCGCCAGCCTCGTGGGCGGCGGCGCCGGGGTCTACGTCGGCCTGCTCGCCGCGCCGCTGGCCGGGCTGTTCTTCGGCTGGCTGCTCGCGGTGTTCGCCATCCGCTACGTCGTGGACCAGGTCGTCCTCGGCGTGGTCATCAACGTCCTCGTCGTGGGCCTGACGAGCTTCCTCTACGGCCAGGTCCTCGTGCAGGACGGCGACCGGTGGAACCAGCCGGGCCGCCTGCCGCGCGTCCCTGTGCCGGGGCTGTCGGAGATCCCCGTCCTCGGCCCGGTGCTGTTCAACCAGTCGATCGTCGTCTACCTCATGTACGCGGCGGTCGTCGTGCTCCACGTCGCGCTGTTCCGCACCCGCTGGGGCCTGCGCGTCCGGGCGGTGGGCGAGCACCCCAAGGCCGCCGACACCGCGGGCATCGACGTCAACAAGGTGCGCTTCCGCAACGTCCTCATGGGCGGGGCGATGGCCGGGCTGGGCGGGGCGTTCTTCACCGTCGGCTCCGTCGGCGCGTTCGGCGAGGAGATGACGGCCGGGCAGGGGTTCATCGCCCTGGCCGCGCTCATCTTCGGCCGCTGGTCGCCGCTGGGCGCGCTCGTCGCGGCGCTGCTCTTCGGCGTCGCGGGCAACCTGGCCTCGGTGCTGTCCATCATCGGCAGCCCGCTGCCGGGGCCGCTGCTGCTCATGGCGCCCTACCTGGCGACGCTGTTCGCCGTGGCCGGGCTCGTGGGCAAGGTGCGCGCCCCCGCCGCCGACGGCGTCCCCTACAAGCCGTGAGCGGCCCCGAGGTCGACTGGGACTCCCTGCGCGCGCAGGCGGTCGAGGTCATGCGGCGGGCCCACGCCCCGTACAGCGGCTTCCGGGTGGGGGCGGCCGGGCTGGTCGACGACGGCCGGGTCGTCGTCGGCTGCAACGTCGAGAACGGCGCCTACGGCGTCACCCTGTGCGCGGAGTGCGGCATGGTCTCGCAGCTGCACGCCAGCGGCGGCGGTCGGCTGGTCGCGGTCTGCGTCGTCGACGGCGACGGCGCCCCGTGCCCGCCGTGCGGCCGCTGCCGGCAGCTGCTGTGGGAGGCCGGGGGACCGGGCTGCCTCGTCGAGGCGTTCCCCGGGCAGGGCCCGCAGCCGATGACGTGGGTGCTCCCCGGGGCGTTCGACCTCGACCCGGGCGAGACCCCCGCCTGAGGACAGGCGCCCCGTCTCCGCCCTGGGCAGCAGCGAGGCCTCCGGCGCCCGGGTTGGTGGCATGCTGCCCGCCGTGGTGGACCAGAGCAGGACCGAGGGGTTCGACGCCGTCGACGTCATCCGCACCAAGCGGGACGGCGGCACGCTGAGCGGGCCGCAGATCGACTGGGTCGTCGACGCCTACACGCGCGGCGTCGTCGCCGACGAGCAGATGTCGGCGCTGGCCATGGCCATCCTGCTGCGCGGCATGGACCGGGACGAGATCGCCCGCTGGACCCGGGCGATGATCGCCTCGGGGGAGCGGATGGACTTCACCGACCTGCCCCGCCCGTCCGTCGACAAGCACTCCACCGGCGGGGTCGGGGACAAGATCACCCTCCCGCTGGCGCCGCTCGTCGCAGCCTGCGGGGCGGCCGTGCCGCAGCTGTCCGGGCGCGGCCTCGGCCACACCGGCGGCACGCTCGACAAGCTCGAGAGCATCCCCGGCTGGCAGGCGGCCCTGGACAACGACCGGATGCGGCAGATCCTCACCGACGTCGGCGCCGTCATCTGCGCGGCAGGGACGGGCCTTGCCCCCGCCGACCGCAAGCTCTATGCCCTGCGGGACGTCACCGGCACCGTCGAGGCGATCCCGCTCATCGCCAGCTCCATCATGAGCAAGAAGATCGCCGAGGGGACCGGCGGGCTCGTGCTCGACGTCAAGGTGGGCTCCGGCGCCTTCATGAAGACCGTCGAGGACGCCCGCACCCTGGCCGGCACCATGGTCGGCCTCGGCGCGGACGCCGGCGTCCCCACCGTGGCCCTGCTCACCGACATGTCGACCCCGCTCGGCCTCACCGTCGGCAACGCCCTGGAGGTGCGCGAGTCCGTCGAGGTGCTCGCCGGCGGCGGCCCCGCCGACGTCGTCGACCTCACCCTGGCGCTGGCCCGGGAGATGCTCGCCCTGGCCGGCATCACCACCGACCCCGCGGACGCCCTGGCCGACGGCCGGGCGATGGACGCCTGGAAGGCCATGGTCCGCGCGCAGGACGGCGACCCCGACGCGGCGCTGCCCACCGCCCGCGAGACGCACACCGTGCTCGCCCCGGCCGACGGCGTCCTGCTGGCCCTCGACGCCTACGCGGTCGGGGTGGCCTCGTGGCGCCTGGGCGCCGGGCGGGCCCGCAAGGAGGACCCGGTCCAGGCCGGCGCCGGCATCGAGCTGCATGCCAAGCCCGGGGCCACGGTGCAGGGCGGGCAGCCGCTCATGACGCTGCACACCGACACCCCCGAGCGGTTCGCGCGGGCCCTGGAGGCCCTCGAGGACGCCGTCACCGTGGGCCCCGAGGGGTCGCGGCCGGCCACCGGCGACGTCGTGCTGGAGCGTGTCGACCGCCCGCTAGCGTGAGGCCGTGACCGTCAGCGCCCAGACCCCCGCCCCCGTCGACCTGCACGCCGCGCCCAAGGTGCTGCTGCACGACCACCTGGACGGCGGGCTCCGCCCCTCGACCCTGCTGGAGCTGGCCGACGAGATCGGCCACGAGCTGCCCAGCACGGACGCCGACGGGCTCGCGCGCTGGTTCGTGGAGTCGGCGGCGTCGGGGTCGCTGGTCCGGTACCTGGAGACGTTCGACCACACCGTCGCCGTCCTGCAGCGCGAGGAGGCGCTCGAGCGGGTCGCCGCCGAGGCCGTGCTCGACCTCGCCGCCGACGGCGTCGTCTACGCCGAGATCCGCTACGCGCCCGAGCTGTGCACCGGGGGCGGGCTGTCGATGGAGGCCGTCGTCGAGGCCGTCCAGGCCGGCTTCGCCCGCGGTGTCCGCGAGGCGGCGGAGGCGGGCCACCGGATCGGCGTCGGCACCCTGGTCGACGCCATGCGCCAGGCCGACAACCACATGGCCGCCGCCCGGCTCGCCGTGCGCTACCGCGACGCCGGCGTCGTCGGCTTCGACATCGCCGGGCCCGAGGACGGCTTCCCCGCCACCCGCCAGGCCGAGGCCTTCGACCTGCTGCGCGCCGAGCACGTGCCGTTCACCGTGCACGCGGGCGAGGCCGCCGGGATCGACTCGGTCGAGGGGGCGCTGGCCGTCGGCGCCCTCCGGCTCGGCCACGGTGTCCGCGTGGCCGACGACGTCGTCGCCGCCGACGCCCCGGGCGGCGCGCCGCAGCTGGGCCGGGTCGCCACCTGGGTGCGAGACCGCCGCATCGCCCTGGAGGCCTCGCCCACGTCGAACATCCACACCGGTGTGGCCCCGTCCTACGCCGGCCACCCGTCCACGCTGCTCAAGGACCTCGGCTTCGCCGTCACGGTCAACACCGACAACCGCCTGGTGTCGGGGACGTCGATGACGCGGGAGATGACGGCGCTGCGCGAGGAGGGCGGCTGGAGCGACGCGGACCTGGCGCTGGCGAGCGTCGCGGCCGCCGAGGCGGCGTTCCTGCCGCTGCCGGTGCGCGAGGAGCTCGTGCTGCGCGTCCGCGACGGCTGGGCCGCGCTGAGCGCCTGAGCGACGGCGGGACCGGGGCAGGACGCACGGGCCGGGAGACAGCGGCATGACGGTGACCGGCAGCGCGTGGCCGTCGTACCCGCTGGGCACCTGGCCGACGCCGCTGGAGCCGGCGCCGCGGCTCGCCGGGCACCTGGGCCTGGGGACCGACGACCTGTGGGTCAAGCGGGACGACCTGTCGGGCCTCGGGGGAGGCGGCAACAAGGTCCGCAAGCTCCAGCACACGCTGCACCAGGCGCTCCAGGACGGCGCCGCTGCCGTGGTCACCACCGGAGCGCCGCAGAGCAACCACGCCCGGCTCACCGCGGCCGCCGCCGCCCGGGCCGGCCTGGCCGCGGTCCTCGTGCTGGTCGGGGACCCGCCGGAGGTCCCCGCCGGCAACCTCGTCCTCGACGCCCTGCTCGGTGCCCGGGTGGTGTGGGCGGGCGACGTGGACGGCGCGGGCCTGGCCGCCCGCGCCGAGGAGGAGGCCGACCGGATGCGCCGTGACGGCGTGGCCACCGCCGTCGTGCCGTTCGGCGGCACGAGCGTCGTCGGCGCGCGCGGGTACGTCGAGGCGGCGGCCGAGCTGCTGCGGCAGGCGCCGGACCTGCGGACCGTGGTCGTGGCGGTGGGCTCGGGCGGCACGATGGCGGGCCTGGTCCACGGCCTGGGCGCCGACGCGGTGCTCGGCGTGGACACCGGGGCGGTCACCGACCCGGTGCACCGGGTGCAGGAGCTGGTGCGCGGGCTGGCGGCGGAGGCCGGCGGGCCCGGCGGCGCGGGCGGCCCCGTCCCGGAGCACGTGCGGGTGCGTACCGACCAGGTCGGTGACGGCTACGGGACCCTGACCGACGCGGTGCGCGACGCCATGGCGCTCGTCGCCCGCACCGAGGGGATCGTCCTCGACCCGGTCTACAGCGGCCGTGCCGCGGCCGGGCTGGTGGCGGCCGTAGCGGACGGCACGGTCCGACGGGGCGAGCGCACCGTCCTGCTGCACACCGGCGGCCTGCCGGGGCTGTTCGGGCACCCGGCGACGGCGGGTGCCTGGGCCGGCTGAGCCGTCAGGCGGGCTGCGGCGTCCGCAGGACCTTCGCCATCGGCCGGCCCTTCGCCAGCTCGTCGACGAGCTTGTCGAGGAACCGGATCTTCTGCATGAGCGGGTCCTCGACCTGCTGCACGTCGACGCCGCACACCTTCCCGGTGATGAGCGCGACGCCCGGGTTGATCCGCGCCTGCGCGAAGAAGTCCTCGAACGACGTCCCGGCGTCGAGATGCCGGTGGAGCGCCGCGGCGTCGAAGCCCGTGAGCCACGCGACGACCTGCTCCAGCTCGTCCGTCGTCCGGCCCTTGCGCTCCACCTTGGCGACGTAGTGCACCCAGACCGACGCCACGCTGGTCGTGAAGATCCTGCTCATCTGCCGCAGGGTAGCCACGCGCTCAGACGGCGACGGACTCCCCGCACACGCCGCAGGTCTCGAGCTCCTGGCGGCCCCAGCGGGCGACGGGGACGAAGAAGACGGTGAGCTGGGTCGACTGCCGCAGCCGCCGCCACACCGTCGTGTTGCTGCAGCGCGGGCAGGTCCGGGTCTGCCCGGGGCCGAGGTCCTGCTGCCTGCTGCCGACGCCGAAGAAGAAGAACACCCTCGCAGCGTAGGAGCCGGACGGTCGGGGGCCGAATGCGCGCGGGCGGGCGCGGGACGCTCAGGCCAGGGTGCGGGCCAGGTGGGCCGCGACCAGCTCCTCGACCTCGGCCTTGGTCACCGGCCGGGTCCCCAGCGACGCCCACCGGCGCAGCAGCGCCGGTTCCCGGCGGGCCAGGGCGAGCCCGCGGCGCAGCAGGGTGAGCGGCGGCTTGCGGTGCCCGGCGAGGTCGCGCGCGAGCCGCCGGACGAAGGTGACCGGCGGGCGCGAGCGCAGGTGCACCGCGTCCAGCAGCAGCCCCGACGAGCGCAGCCGCCCCACCAGCTCGGGGGCGAACAGGCCCTCGGCGACGACGAGCCCGCCCGGGCCGAGCTCGACGGGGTGCGACCCGGTCCGGCTCGACGTCGGGATGTCGTACACCGGCACCTCGCTGCGGCCGGTGGTGCACAGCGCCTGCAGCGACAGGTGCGCGGCCGCGGCGTCCCAGCTGCCCGGGTCGTCCCAGTCGACGATGCCGCCCCACGCGGGCAGCCCGGGGTCGGTGCCCTCGCGGTAGAAGTCGTCGAGCTGGACCACGGCGACCTCGGGGTGCCGGTCGCGGAGCCGGGACACCAGCGTCGACTTGCCGGAGCCGCTGGCCCCGGCGAGCAGCAGGACGAGGCAGCCGGGCGGGGGAGGGTTCATCGGCCCTTCGGGTGCCACACGGTCTTGGTCTCCATGACCCCCGTCATCCGGGCGAGCGCGGGCACCGCCGTCCAGTCCGGCTCGGCGCCGTCGGGCAGGTCGTCGGGGCGCCGGACCCGGGTGAGGGTGTCGGCGGCCGCCGCCTCCAGGTCGCCCCAGGTCGGGGCGGTGAGCGCCGCGGCGCCCGTGAGGTCGAGGGCGTCCACGTCGCGGTGCGCGGCCAGCCAGGGCCCGAGCTCGGCGGCCGAGCCGGTGAGCAGGTTGACGACCCCGCCGGGAAGGTCGGAGGTGGCGAGCACCTCGCCGAGCGCGACGGCCGGGAGCGGGCGCTCCAGGGAGGTGACGACCACGCACGTGCAGCCGGTGGCGACCACGGGGGCCACGACGCTCGTGAGCCCGAGCAGCGACGACCGCTGCGGGGCCAGGACGGCGACCACCCCGGTCGGCTCGGGCACGGACAGGTTGAAGAACGGGCCTGCGACGGGGTTGGCGGCCCCCACGACCTGGGCGAGCTTGTCGGTCCAGCCGGCGTACCAGACCCACCGGTCGACGGTGGCGGCGACCTGGGCGCGCGCCTCGGCGTCGCTGCACCCCTCGGCCTGCGCGACGAGCTCGGCGAACTGGGCGGTGCGGCCCTCGAGCATCTCGGCCACCCGGTACAGCACCTGGCCCCGGTTGTACGCCGTGGCCGACGACCAGCCCGGGAAGGCGCTGCGGGCCGCCACGACCGCGTCGCGCGCGTCCTTGCGGGAGGCGAGCGCGGCCTGCGCCAGGAGGGTGCCGTCGCTGCCGGTCACCGGGTAGGTGCGGCCGGACTCGCTGCGGGGGAACTTGCCGCCCACGTACAGCTTGTAGGTCTTGCGGACGACGGTCCGCTCGGCGACGACGGGGTCCTGGGCCACGTGCCCAGCGTAGGTGCAGCGGGGTGGCGTCCTGGCCGGACGAGGGACACGGCGTGCGCCGCCGGAGGAGGATCGGGCGGGTGACGACGGACGGCGCCCCGGGACGGCCCCCGACGCCGACCGCGCCGCGGGCGGGTGCGGACGGGTGGTCGGTGCGGACGCCCCCGAGGTCGTGGCGCACGCGGGCGGCGCGGCACTGGTGGCTGCCGGGCGTCGCCGCCGGGGCGGTCACGGCGGTGGTCTCGGCGCTGGTGGCCGCTGCCTGGCTGGTCTACGAGGCGGGCGGCTGCGGGGGAGGGGCCGCCAGCCTCGCCTGCCTCGGGGCGACGCTGACGGGGATCGCGACCGCGGCGGTCGTCGGCCCGCCCGCGCTGTGGCTGCTGTACCGCGTCCTGGGGGTGCGGCACCCGGTGCTCGCGGTCCCGGTCGCCGCGGTCGTGGCGCTCGTCCTGCTCGCCGTGCCCGAGCTGCTCCACCAGGTGGGCCTCGGCCTCGGCGTGCGGGGGCCGGGGCCGCTGCCCGTCCCCGTCGCGACCGGGCTGGACCTCGGCGTCGCGGCGGCCGCCGGAGGTCTGGCGCTGCAGGGCCCCCGCCGCGGGCT
>NZ_JBBEOI010000041.1 GCF_037860755.1 Aquipuribacter hungaricus
CCGACTTCGAGGGCGGCCCGACGGCGTGCCCGCTCCGCCGCGGCAGCCGCGACCGAGCGGCGCCGCGGCTCCAGCGCCAGCGCCGCCCCCGCGAACGCGGCCAGGGTCTGCGACAGGCCCGCATTGGTGAGGTACGGCCAGACGAGCAGGGCCAGCGGCAGGAACGCGAGGATGCCGAGCAGGGTGAGCGCCGCGGACCGGCTGGCTGCCGGCGTGGGCTCCCCCGCCCGGTGGACGTCGGGGGCACGGGAGTGCCGCCACGCCCGCAGCGTGAGGGCACCGAGCGCGACGACCATGGCCACCGGCAGCAGCACCCCGCCGCGCAGGGCCAGGGTGATGTACTGGTTCTCGGTCGAGGGGAAGCGCACGTCGTCGGGCAGGTCGTTGCCCAGGCCGACCGCCGGCGCCCGCTCGATGAGCGGCAGGTAGTCCCGCTCCCACACGAAGATCCGGTACTCCACGGTCTGCGGCAGGACGCCGCCGGCCGTGTACTGGGTCTGCTCCGTCTGCTCCTCCAGCCGGCCCTGCAGGGCGGTGGGGAACAGGACGAGGGCGACGGCGGCGAGCACCGCGACCAGCACCGTGCCGCGCAGCACGCGGCCCCCCGCGGCGGCGGCCACGAGCAGGCCCACCGGCAGCCAGACCAGGAACGTCACCGTGATCGTCGACACCAGCGCGGCGAGGTCGACCAGGAGGACGAGCACGAGCCAGTGCCGCGGCAGCACGCGGCGGTCGCCGCGCAGCATGAGCACCGAGGCGAGCAGGCTCGGCACGAGCAGGTAGCCGCCGAGGGAGTGCCAGATCGGGAACGGCCCGGTCGAGCGCGTCACGCCCTGGAAGCCGCCGCCGGTCAGCACCGACATCGTCTCGCCGACGCCCGGCACGCCGAAGGACTGCGCGAGCGCGATGGCCGCGGGCACGAGGCTGACCAGCAGCAGCCACCGCAGCACGGTGACGAGCTCGCCGGCGCTCTGAACGCCGCGCGAGGCCACCCAGTAGGCGATGAGGAAGAAGGTGGGCTGCAGGCCGACCCGGACCAGGCTCTCCAGCGTCGAGGTGCCGGAGGCGGTGTGCAGGGCGGCGAAGCCGAACGCGGCGGCGGCGAACAGCACGAGCGCCATGTCGGTCCGGGTGGCCGGACGCCACCTGTCCGGCCGGCGCAGCACGAGCGCGGCCAGGCACAGCAGGAGCAGCAGCTCCGACAGCTTGAAGACCGGGACCACGAGCCCGCGCGCGAGCCCCGACAGCGCCGGGACGACGGCGACGGCCACGACGGCCCCGACCACCGGGCGGTACCAGGTGGCCAGGCCGAGGAGCAGACCTGCCCCCAGGGCGATCGGCGCCGCCCAGAAGAGGGCGCCGGAGGCCCCCGCCACGACCGCGGCGAGCAGCGCCGCGAGCGTGACGAGGCCGATCCGGACGGCGGTCACCTGCCGGTCGGAGAGGACGTGCGGGTCACCTCGTCGTCGGGGACGACCGCGGAGCTGCCCTGGTCCTGGCCGGGCACCTCGCCCGCCGCACCCGGCGCGCCGGAGGGGCCGGACGTGGTGTCCGGGCCGTCGGAGCCCACGCCGTCCCGGCGGTAGCGGGACAACGACGACGGGGTGAGCGCGGGCACCGGGGCCGGGTCCGTGCCGTCGCGGCCCGCGACGGGCGCCGGCAGGCCGTCCAGGTGGTCGAGACGGTCGGCGACCGCCGTGGTGCCCTGGGCGCCGCCCCGGCCGCGGAGGCGGCGGGTGCGCTTGCGGGACGGCAGGGCGACGACGACCGGGTGCACCGCGAGGTCCTCGACCGCGCGGACGGCCGCCGTGACGTGGCGCATCCGGGCCTTGGAGGGCACGACGAGCACGAGGGCGTCGGCGTCCTGCGCCCGCTGCTCGCTGTCGCCCTCGCCGCGCAGCACGCCGGCGACGGTCCAGACCAGGCGGCCGTCCGCGGTGTGCCCGCGGTCGGCCTCGTCGAGGACCCAGGCGAGGTCGTCGAGGTCGCCGGGGCGGGCGCCGCGCGGGGCGACGAGCGCCACCGTGCCGGACGTGGTGCCGGCGCGGCGGACGCGCTCGGTGAGCACCTCGGCGCGAGGGTCGTCCGGGTCGTGCGACAGCGGGAGGACCGGCCAGGTGACCAGGGCGCGGACGTCCTCGCCGGAGCGGAACCGGCTGTCGCCGCGCTCGAGCACGACCGCGGCACCGATGCCGAGCAGCAGGCCGACGATGGCGCCGACCACGGGGGCCAGCGGGGCGAGCCCGTCGCTCTCGACGACCGCGCCGCGGAAGAGCGGGCGCAGGTTGCCGGCGGGGATGTTGCCGGTGACCGACGTGGGGGCGGCGAAGACGGCGTCCAGCGCGCCGAGCAGGGCGTCGGTCTCGGCCCGGGTCTCGGCGGTGGCGGTGACCCGGATGACGTTGCCGCCGGGGGGCGCGACCGCGGTGAGGCTGTCGACGACGTCCTCCCGGTCCACGCCGGTCGCCTGCGAGACGGCGTCGATGATGGCGCCGTCCTCGAGCAGGAGCACGGCGTACACCTCGGCGAAGTCCGAGGCCGCGCCGGGGGAGGTCGGCAGCGGCGAGGGCGTCACCGGCAGCTGCCCGGGCAGCAGGGGCGCCACGGGCGGCGCGACGGGGACCACGTAGGACGCGGTGGCCACGACCGAGGGCCGCGAGGTCGCCTCGACCAGCAGGGTGGTGCTCAGGCCGGCCACGACGGCCGTGACCAGGGCCACGGGCCAGAACCTGCGCAGGGCAGGCCACAGCACGCTGCGCTGGGGGTGGTTCTCGGTCATCGGTCCTCCTCGGTGGTGGTGCGCCCGGGCTCGCCCGGGCCGGTGGCCCGTCCCAGGGTGCGGCGGTCGACCCAGAACGAGCCGACGCGCCGCAGGGCCGCCGCCCGGGGGCGGAGGGCTCCCACCGCCAGGTGCGTCAGCCTCAGGTGCAGCGGCGCCGAACGGACGGTCCCCGCCGGCCAGCTCCCCCTCCGGCGGAGCCGCAGCCTGCCTTGCAGCAGCGAGCGCGCGACGTCCGCCGTGGAGAACGGCCGTGCCACAGGGTACGTCTCGGTGCTCGCCTCGAAGGGGAAAGTTCCCCAAGAACGCACCTCCTGGCGGGTGGGGCTAGCCCAGAAGAGTGTCGCGACCTCGTCGGTGACGGCCCGCACGTCGACGTCCGGGTCCACCATGGCGAGGGTGCCCGCGAGCTCCTCGGCGTACAGCTGCAGGCCGGCGCGCACGTCCGGCGCCCCCCAGCCCTCGGCCGCGCCGAGCGGCCCCAGGACGGCGCGGGCGTGCCCGCGGACGACCTCGTAGCCGAGCACGCCGCCGTGGGAGGCGGTGGTGAACATCTCCAGCGCCACCCACAGGTCGGTGCTCTGCCGCAGCCCGGAGCCCGCCCACTCGTCGTAGGCGTACCCGGTGGGACGCCGGCCGGGCGTCGCCTCGCCGGGGCCGTCCAGGCCGTAGTAGCACTCCAGCGCCGGGCCCTGCCCGCCGTGGGAGCGCACCAGGTCGGTGAGGAGCGAGCCGATCGTGCCGTGGCCGGCCCCGTCGACGATGGCGTAGGGCGTGCCGTCCAGCAGGCCGACGTCGGCCAGGTAGCGGCCGAGGACGTCGCGGTCGGCCGCGCGCGACAGCTGGCCGGCGGCAGCAGCAGAGGCGGCAGCGGTCCCCGCGGTGGTGCCGTCCTGCGTGCCGTCCCCCACGGAGCCGGGCTGGTGGGCGGCCGCGACCGCCACCGCCACGAGCCGGCCGCGGGCGTCCGCGTCGAGCGGGGTGTCCCAGTCCTCCAGGCCGGCGCCGGCCAG
Source organism: Aquipuribacter hungaricus (assembly GCF_037860755.1). Lineage (NCBI taxonomy): Bacteria > Bacillati > Actinomycetota > Actinomycetes > Micrococcales > Intrasporangiaceae > Aquipuribacter > Aquipuribacter hungaricus. Next base: position 3,793 of record NZ_JBBEOI010000041.1, read on the forward strand.
GGCGGCGCGCAGCTCCTCCGGCGACCGGCCGAGCCAGCCCAGCCCGCTGCGGACGGTGAGCCGCTCCTGGCGGGACAGCACCGACTCCAGCAGGTCGGCCTGCGGGGCGCTGCGAAGCCAGGCCTTGCGGCTGCCGTGCAGGTAGCGCAGGTCCACGCCGGCCGTGCCGTCGGCCTGCAGGGCCGGTGCCAGGCGGCGGGCCATGGCGAGCATGACCTCGCCGTCGCGCGCGACGAAGTACAGCCGGGGCAGCCCGGCCTCGGCGGCACGGCGCAGGCACCACAGCACGTAGCCGGCGAGCAGCGGGCCCGCGACGCCGGCGACGACCTCGGCCCGCTCGCGCGGCATGGCCGGGCGCTCGCGGGCGAGGCGGAGCCGGGTGGAGCGGGACGCGCCGGCGAGCAGCCCGGACAGCCCGCCGGTGCGGGTGCAGGCGCCGTCGAGGACCGCCTCGTAGCGGGTCGGGGCGGCGTCGCGGAGGATCTCGCCGGTCACCCCGGCGCGGCGGGCCATCCGGACGTCGCCGTCGGGGTCGTGGCCGACGTGCACCCACTGCTCGGGGCGGCCGGAGCGGCGGGCGACCTCCAGGTAGAGGCCGCCGTCGGACTTGTCGGCGCCGAGCTCGTGCGACAGCCACAGCCCGTCGCCGGGGCGCGCGGCGCCCGCGTCCTCCAGGGCCTCGCGCAGCAGCCGGGCCGGCAGCAGCGTGTCCTCGACGAACCCGACGGCGGAGCCGACGGCGCGGGCGGCCTGCACACGCGCCAGCCCGCCGGGGACGACCCGCAGTCCGTCGCGCTCGACGGCGGTCTCGGTGTCCACGAGACGCGCGGCGGCGTCCTCGTCGAGGTCGAGCAGCCGGGCGAGCTCGACCGCCACGTCGTCCAGCGTGCAGCCGGCGCCGCGTCGGGCGCGGGCCCACTCCTCGGCCTGCTGCCGGGCCCGGACCACGACCTCGACGTCGGCCCGGACGAGCCCGTCCCGGCGGAGCCGGTGCGCCACGGCGTAGTGCACCGCACGGGCGGACCCGGCGGCGCGGTGGAGCACGGTGCCGACGACCGCGAAGGTCGCCAGGTCCTGCACGGGCGGGGCCGGGGCCGGGGCGAGGACGCCCCGCCCGGCGGCGTCGACGCTCACCGGGGGACCGTACCGCCCCCGGGGGCCGCGGCACCCCGGCGACGGCGGCGCGCGAGGACACCGAGGACCGACGACCGGAGGTCGTCGACGGTGGCGCGGGCCAGCAGGAAGGCCGCGCCGGCGAACACCGCGCCGCCCAGGAGCGCGACCACGGCCAGGCGGGCGGCCCCCTCGAGGTCCCACCCGAGCACGACCGCCAGCACGGCACCGGCAGCGAGACCGGCGGCGAGGGCGACGGCGAGCAGCTGGGTGTAGGCGGACATGCCCACCCCCAGGTCGCGGGCGATGACGGCGCCGCGCACCGCGAAGACCAGCCCGCCCCAGACCGACAGCCCGACGGCGATGGCGGTGAGCCCCCACTGGCCCAGCAGCACGACCAGCCCGAGCTGCCCGACCAGGGCACCCATGGTCAGGGTGAGCTCCCGGCCCGCGCGGCCGGTGCCGAGCAGGAGGTTGCGCTGGAGGTTGGCGAGCCCGGCGAACAGCCAGGTGGCCGCCAGGATGCTGGCGACGCCGGCGGACACGGCCCACTGGGAGCCGAACAGCAGCGGGACGAGGTCGGCGCTCACCAGAGCCATCGCCGTCATGACCGGGACGAGGACGAAGCCGCCGACCGACAGCAGCCGGGCGAAGGTCCGCCCGAGCCGCTCCGGCTCGTCCTGCAGCTCGGAGAAGACGGGGCCGGCGACCGAGCCGATGGCGGCGGAGCACAGGTCGACGACGGTGGAGGCGAGCCTGCCCGCCACGGTCCAGTAGCCGAGCGCGACCGTGCCGAGGACGGCGCCGACGAGGAACGGCTCGCCGGACTGGCGGGCGGCCCCGCCGAGCGTCACGCCGAGGGACTTGGAGCCGTAGCCGAGCATGTCCGCCGCGTCGGCGCGGGAGAACGTCAGCCGCGGCCGGAAGTCGCCGGCCCAGAACAGGATGACGCAGGCGACGACCACGCGGACGACGGTCTGGGCGACCAGCGCCCAGACCCCGGCGCCGGCCAGGGCGAGCCCGACGGCGACGACGATGGACAGGACCGTGGCCACGACCTGGCGGACCGCGAGCTCCTTGAAGCGGAGGTCCCGCTGCAGCAGCGCCGCCGGGACCCCGGACAGCCCCATGATGACGAGCGTCCCCGCGAGCACCGGGAGGACGAGCCGGAGCTCGGGGCTGTCGAACAGGTCGGCGACGGGGACGGCCAGGGCCGCCAGCGCCACCGCGAGCACGGTGCCGATCGCGGTGGAGATCCAGAACGCCGTCGACGCCGCGCGGGGCGTGAGGCCGCGCTTCTGGATCACCCAGGGCGTGAAGCCCGCGTCGCTGATCGTGGCCAGCATGGTGATGACGGCCATGGCGAGCGCCACGACGCCGAACTCCTGCGGGCTGAGCAGGCGCCCGAGCAGGACGAACGCGAGCAGGGAGCTGATCCGGACGAGCCACTTCTGCGCGGCCGCCCAGAACACGCCGACGACCGCCCGCTCGCGGATGCCGGGCCGGTCGTCGCCCGGGGCGCCGGCGAGGGAGCTGTCGGCACCGGGCTCCAGGGGGGTGCTGCTCACCCCTGCTCGGCGTAGCCGGGGCTCGCGTAGCCGAGGCCCACGCGGTCCTCGGGGACGAACGGCCCGCCGGGCGGGGTCCCCACCTGGACGTCGGCCCAGGAGTCCTCGCCCTCGCGGTCCCAGAGGAACTCGCGGCGCTCGTCGGGGTCGGCGTCGGTGGGGTCGACCCAGACGTCGGAGGTGACGAGCGGCCAGTCGAGGTCGTCGCGCCACAGCATGTAGGCGCTGCGGTCCTCGGCGCCGGTGATGTCGACGCGGCGGAGGTCGAACAGCTCGGGCTCGGGCTGGTCGCCGAACTGCTTGGGGAGCAGGAAAAAGCCCTGGTACCCGGTGCTGCCGGTGAGGCCGTCGACGCGGAGCTCGGCCGGGCCGGCCCAGGCCTGGATCAGGTCGCCGTGGTGGCCGTCGACGGTGCCGAACACCTCGCCGACCCAGATGTTCTGCAGCTGCACGACGGCGCCCTCGCGCTGGTCGAGGTTGATGCCCTCGCCCAGGCCCTCGCCGGTGAGCTTGACGCCCTCGATGTGCACGGTGCCGGTCTGGTCGCGCAGGTACAGGGCGCGCAGGCCGCTCTGCTCCTCCTCCTCCTGCGGCGGGACGCTGATCTCCCCGCCGACCATGACGACGTTGCGGCCGCCGTAGACCGACAGCCCGCCGGAGGACACGAGCGGCTCGTCGGGCAGGACCAGCTCGTAGTCCTTCTCCTGGTCGAGCTTGAGGCTGGTGTCCTCGGCCGTGATCTCCACGACGGTCGGGTCCTCGAGGACGGGCGGCGCCCAGCTGAGCGGCTCGCCGGGGCCGACGGCCGGCTCGGCGGGCTCCTCCGGCGCGGGCGCCGGGGCGGGGGCGGTGGACGTGCTCTCCGGCCCGGGGTCACGGGTCAGCACGAACGCGACCGCGGCCACGAGCAGCAGGACCACCAGCAGCGCGGCGGCGACGAGCGGGCCGCGGCGGCGGGGTGCCCGGGCGGGCGCCGGGTCTGCCTGGGGGGTGTCGGTGAGCGTCATGCGTTCCTTCCTGCCGGCCGGCGGGCCGGGCGTCCGCGGCGGGCGGACGTCTGGTGCTCGGACCACGAGCCCCGGACCGGGGACGCGGCTCGGTCCTCCCCGCCTGCGGCAGGGAGGACCGGGTCGGTCGGGATCAGTATGCGCCGCGGGCCTGGACGACGGCCCGGACGGTGCGGACGAGGATGCTGAGGTCGAAGCCGAGGGACCAGTTCTCGACGTAGCGGACGTCGAGGCGGCTCGACTCCTCCCACGACAGGTCCGAGCGGCCGTGGACCTGCCACAGGCCGGTGATGCCCGGCTGGACCAGGAGGCGGCGACGGGTCACCGCGTCGTACTGCTCGACCTCGGCCGGCAGCGGGGGGCGGGGGCCGACCAGGGACATGTCCCCGATGACGACGTTGAGCAGCTGGGGCAGCTCGTCCAGGGACGTGCGGCGCAGGAAGCGGCCGACCCGGGTGATGCGGGGGTCGCTCTTCATCTTGAACAGCGGGCCGGCGCCGTCGTTCTGGGCGGCGAGCGCCGTGAGGCGGGCCTCGGCGTCGACGAACATGGTGCGGAACTTGTAGATCCGGAACGCGCGGCCGTGGCGGCCGACCCGGGTCTGGACGAACAGCGCCGGGCCCTTGCTGTCCAGGCGGACGAGCAGCGCGACGGCCAGCAGGACGGGCAGCAGGAGGACGACGGCGACCGACGCCGCGGCGCGGTCGGCGACGCCCTTGATGACCCGGCGGGGGCCGCCGAGCTCGGGCGGGCTCAGGTGCAGGACGGGCAGGCCGCAGACGGGCTCGACGGCGACGCGGGGCCCGACGGCCTCGACGAGCGGGGGCGCCAGGGCGACCTCGCGGCCCTCGGCGTGCAGGGCGCGCTCGAGCTCGTCGACCGCGACCAGGCGGGACCCGCCGGACGGGGCGAGCAGGACCAGGTCGGCGTGGCAGCGGCGGGCCGCGTCCAGGACGTCGGTGACGCTGTCGGCGCCGCCCAGGCGGACCGGGCTGTCCGCGCCGGGGTCGCCGGGCGAGGCCGGGCCGGCCGCCGCGACGACGTGCCAGCCGTGGTAGCGGTTGCGGTGGATCCGGGCGGCCAGGCGGGTGACCTCGCCCTGGTCGCCGACCAGCAGGACGCGCTGGTAGGTGGCGCCGGCGAGGTTGTCGCGGTGCAGCCGGGCGCGCAGCACCGAGCGGGACACGATGGACAGCAGCACGGTGGCGCAGACGCCGACGAGGACGTCCACGGCGAGGCGGGACGGCAGCCACACCCAGCCGCCCATGCCGACGACCGCCAGCGCGGAGATCCAGCTGCGGACGACCCGGGAGAGCTCCTCCGAGCCGTGGCCGAGGTAGCGGGTCTCGTAGGCGCGGTGCAGGCCGAGCAGCGCGGGCCACAGCAGCGCCCAGAGCAGGGCGCCGACGGGCAGCGCGAGCGCGGGGTCCGGCGGGGTCCAGCCGGCCTGCCAGGCCACGAGGCCGGCGACCAGTGCGGACAGGCCCGCGGCGGCGGTGTCGCCGGCGACGATGTCGCGGGCGAAGTCACGGTGCCGGGACGCCGAGCTGGGCGGGCCGGGGGTGGTGTCCCGGCGGACGCTGCCGACCGACGTCGCCCCGGTGGGCGCCGAGCCGTCGAGGCCGAGCGGGTGCAGGGGCACGGTGCGCTGGCCCTGCTGGTCGCGGCGTCCGCGGCCCTCGGCCGGTGTCGCCGGCGTGGTGGTGACCCGCAGGCCCATGCCGTCGGTGCTGTCGACTCTGTCGATCACTCGTTGCCTCCCGGAAGATGGACGTCCGTCTGGTCCGACGTCTCTTCCCTGAGCGCGACACGACCCCTGCTAGTCCCCCGACTACCCCGCTGCACCTGGTACGACGCCTGTCACGCGCCTGGCACCCGGACCACAGCAGCGGGGGGGATGCCCCAAGAGTCTCACGGGCGGCCGCGAGATGCCAGGACTTGAGCGCCGGCCGGGCCTGTCACCCGGTCGGCCCAGCCGCGGCGCGGCCCGGACGGCCGTGCCGGCGCGGGGGCCGTCGCGCCCTTGACGCCGGCCGGTGCGGGGGGTGCACTGCCCGTGTCCGTCCCAGCACGTCCAGCGGTCACCGGGGGAAGTCGCATGCGCGCAGGAGCACGAGCACGGGCAGGAGCACGGACCGGAGCACGAGCAGGCGCCAGGGCGAGGACGGCGGCGGGGGCGGCCCTCCTGCTCCTGGCCACCCTGCTCGTCGGGCTCGGGGCGGCCGCACCGGCGGGGGCGGCGACCGAGGTGGCGCTGCGCGGGGTGCAGTCGGGCCGCTGCCTGGACGTCGCCGGGGCGGCCACCGCACCCGGGACGACGGTGCAGGTCTACGACTGCCACGGCGGGGCGAACCAGCGCTGGACCCCCACCGCGGCGGGCGAGCTGCGGGTCTACGGCTCGATGTGCCTGGACGTCAAGGGCCGCGACACCACCGCGCCGGCCGTCGCCCAGATCTGGACGTGCAACGGCGGCAGCAACCAGCGGTGGACGCTGCGCGCGGACGGGGCCGTCGTGGGCGTGCCGTCGGGGCTGTGCCTGGACGTCACCGAGCGCCGCACCGCCCGGAGCTCCCCCGTCGGCCTGTGGACGTGCAACGGCCAGACCAACCAGCAGTGGCAGCAGGTCGGGGCGGCGGCCGACGCCGTGGCCCCCACCGTCCCCGGTTCCCCGCGGGTCGCGGACCTCCGCTGCACCTCGGTCCGGTTCTCGTGGACCGCCTCCACCGACGCGGTCGGGGTGGTCGCCTACGACGTCTACCACGACGGGCAGCTCATCACCTCGGTGCCGGCCACCGTGCTCGCCACGACCGTCGCGGTGGAGCCCGGCGTGCGGTGGGGCCTGTACGTCAACGCCCGGGACGCCGCCGGCAACGTCTCCCAGGCCTCGACGACCGTGCCGGTGACCCCGCCCCCGTGCAGCACCGACAGCACCCCGCCGTCCGCGCCCACGGGGCTGCGTGCCACGGCGGCCGGCACCTCGGTGCAGCTCACCTGGACCGCGTCCACCGACGACGTGGCCGTCACGGCCTACGACGTGTATCGCGACGGCACCCGCGTCGCCACGGTGACCGAGCCCCGGGCCACCGACGCCGGGCTCGCCGCGAGCACGGCCTACGGCTACGCCGTCGCCGCCCGCGACGCGCAGGGCAACGTGTCGACGCGCTCGGCCACGGTCAGGGTGACGACGGCGGCCGCCTGCGCCACCCCGGTGTGCTCGGTCACCCAGGTCGCCATCGACACCGACATCCCGTGGGGCCTGGCGACCATGCCGGACGGGTCGGTCCTCTACAGCCGGCGCGACGCCTACGACATCGTCCGCCTGGACCCGGTCACGGGGCAGAAGCGGACCGTGGGCCGCGTCCCGGGCGTCGCGAGCACCGACGGCGAGGGCGGGCTGCTGGGCATCGCGCTGTCCCCGACGTTCGCCGCCGACCGGTGGCTGTACGTCATGCACACCTCCCCGACCGACAACCGGGTCGTCCGGATGAAGCTGGTCGGCGACACGTTGGACACCGCCTCGACCCAGGTCCTCGTCCAGGGCATCCGCCGCAACAAGTTCCACGACGGCGGCCGGCTGCGCTTCGGTCCCGACGGGAAGCTCTACGTCAGCACCGGCGACGCCCAGAGCGCCGCGAGCGCCCAGGACACGTCCAGCCTCAACGGCAAGATCCTGCGCATCAACCCCGACGGGACCGTGCCGGCGGACAACCCGTTCGGCAACGCGGTGTGGAGCTACGGGCACCGCAACCCGCAGGGGCTGGCCTTCGACTCCGCCGGCCGGCTGTGGGAGCAGGAGTTCGGCAACGGGATCATGGACGAGACCAACCTCATCACCAGGGGCGGCAACTACGGCTGGCCGGCGTGCGAGGGCACCTCGGGGACCTGCTCGACGCCGGGGTTCATCGCCCCCGCCCGCACCTACACGACCGCGGCGGGCTCCTGCTCGGGCATCGCCGTCGTCAAGGACGCGCTCTACGTCGCCTGCCTGCGCGGCGAGCGGATGTACCGGCACACCATCACCGCCGGCGGCACGCTCACCGACCAGCAGCAGTACTTCGTCGGCACCTACGGCCGGCTCCGGACGGTCGAGCCCGCACCCGGGGGCGGGCTGTGGCTGACGACGACGACGCTGGGCGACAAGGACAGCGTCGCCGACAACAGCGCCGAGCGGGTCCTGCGCGTGCAGCTCGGCGGGTAGCGGGCCGGGCGGCGCTAGCGTCCTCCGCGGACGGCGTCCGGTCGACGCCGCCACGGAGCAGGAGGCGGTCGGGTGGCGGACGCAGCAGCACGGACGGACGGCGGGGCTGACGACGGGGCCCGCGGCGCGGCAGGCGGGCGCCCGCTCCGGGTCCTCGCGGTCGACGAGCGGCTGCACGAGGACGGGGCGGCCCGCCTGGCGCTGCGCCTGCTCCAGCTGTGGACCGCGGCCGGCGCCGACGCCCCCCTGTTCCTGCTCAAGCCCCCCGGCGGCAGCCGCCCGGGGCCCCCGGTCCCGGACGGCGTCCGCCTGCTGCACCGGCGGGCCCGCACGACCGGGGGCCGCGCGCGGGTCCCGGGGCTGCGGAAGGCGGAGACCCTGCTGCAGCTGTGGCGGGCCGTCCGGGGAGCCGACGTCGTCCTCGCCGCCCGGGAGATCGACCAGGGCCTCGTCCTCGGCCGGCTCGTCGCGCTCGTGGCGCGCCGGCCCTTCGTCGTCCTCGTCCAGTCCGACCCGCACATGGCGATGGCGCACCACGTCCGGCCGCGGTCGCGCCCGCTCGTGCGCTGGTGCCTGCGCACGGCGACGCACCTGGTCTGCGTCTCCCCCGGGCTGCTCGCCCCGCTGGCCTCGCTCGGTGTCCCCGCCGGGCGCACCACCGCCGTCTCCAACGGGGTGGACGTCGAGGCCGTGCTCCGGGCGGGCGCGGGCACCCCGCCCGAGCTGCCCGCCGGCGACGGCCCGCTCGTGCTCGGTCTCGGCCGGCTGGTGCACCAGAAGGGCTTCGACCTGCTGGTGCGCGCCCACGCCCGGGTCGTCTCGGCCGGCGTCCCCCACCGGCTCCTCGTGCTCGGCGACGGCGCCGAGCGCGAGCGGCTCCTCGCGCTGGCCGACGAGCTGGGGGTCACCGGCTCGGTGTCGCTGCCCGGCTTCACGGCCGACCCGCTGCCGACCCTGGCCGCGGCCGACCTCTACTGTCTGCCCAGCCGCTGGGAGGGCCAGCCGCTCACGCTCGCCGAGGCGATGGTCCTCGGCACCCCGGCCGTCGCGGCGGACTGCGTCTCGGGCCCGCGGGAGATGCTCGCCGACGGCACCCGTGGCGACCTGGTGCCGGTCGAGGACGTCGACGCGCTCGCCGCCGCCGTCCGCCGGCACCTGGAGGACCCGTCCCGGCTGCGGGCCGCCGCCACCGAGGGGCGGGCCTGGGCGCGCGAGCACCTGGACGACCGCCGCTTCGCCGCCGGGGTGATGGACGTGCTCGTGGGGCAGGCCCGGCGGCGGGGCTGACGCGCCGCCGGGCGGAGGGGGCCGCGGCCCCCGGCTGGCTCAGCCGCCGTGCGGCTCGAACAGGCTGGTGACCGACCCGTCGTCGAAGATCTCCCGGATCGCGCGGGCCAGCAGCGGCGCGATCGACAGCACCGTCAGCCCGTCCCAGCGCTTGTCGGGCGTGATGGGCAGGGTGTTGGTGACGACGACCTCGTCGACCGGGCCGTCGGAGAGCCGCTGGACGGCGGGGCCGGACAGGATCGCGTGCGTCGCCGCGACGAGGATCTTGCGGGCGCCGTTGGCCTTGAGCGCCTCGGCAGCCTGCACGATGGTCCCGGCGGTGTCGATCATGTCGTCGATGAGCAGGCAGGTCCGGCCCTCGACGTGCTCGGAGCCGACGATCTCGTGCACCTGCACCTTGTTGGGCACGTTCGGGTCGCGGCGCTTGTGGATGATCGCCAGCGGCGCGCCCATCCGGTCGGACCAGACGTCGGCCACGCGGACGCGGCCCATGTCCGGGCTGACGATGGTGAGCTGCTGCTTGTCGACCCGGGTGGCGACGTAGTCGGCCAGCACGGGCAGCGCCCACAGGTGGTCGACGGGGCCGTCGAAGAACCCCTGGATCTGGGCGGCGTGCAGGTCGACGCTGATGATGCGGTCGGCGCCGGCGGTCTTGAACAGGTCGAGGACCAGGCGGGCGCTGATCGGCTCGCGGCCGCGGTGCTTCTTGTCCTGGCGGGAGTAGCCGAGGAACGGCGCCACCACCGTGACCCGCTTGGCGGAGGCGCGCTTGAGCGCGTCCACCATGAGCACCTGCTCCATGAGCCACTGGTTGATCGGCGCGGTGTGGGACTGCAGGACGAACACGTCGCAGCCGCGGACGCTCTCGGCGAAGCGGACGTAGATCTCGCCGTTGGCGAAGTCGTACGCCGTGGTGGGGACGATGTCCGCACCCAGGGCGGCGGCCACCTCCCGGGCGAGCTCGGGGTGCGCCCGGCCGCTGACGAGCACCATCCGCTTCTCCGGCTGGCTCGTGATCTGCGTCATCGTGGCTCCTGCTGCTCGTCGGGCGTGGGGTCGTGCGGGGGGTCCTCGGGGGCGTCCGCCGCGTCCGTGGCGTCCTGGCGCGTGCGGGCGCGCTCGGCGGCGCGGGCGGACGGCGTGCCGGGACGGCGCGACTCCGTCCAGCCGGGGACCTGCCGCTCGGGCTGCGACGACAGGGTCAGCGCGCCGGCCGGGACGTCGCTGCGGACCACGGAGCCGGCCGCGGTGTAGGCGCCGTCGCCCACGGTGAGCGGCGCGACGAGCATGGTGTCCGAGCCGATCCGCACGTGGTCGCCGACGACCGTGCGGTGCTTGCTCGTGCCGTCGTAGTTGACGAACACGCTGGCCGCGCCGATGTTCGACCCCTCGCCGATCTCGGCGTCCCCGACGTAGGACAGGTGCGGCACCTTGGACCCGGTGCCGATCCGCGCGTTCTTGGTCTCCACGAACGTGCCGATCTTGCCGGCCTCGCCCAGGTCGGTGCCGGGGCGCAGGTAGGCGAACGGGCCGACGCTGGCGCCGGGACCGACCCGGGCGCCGCTGCCGTGGGTGCGCACCACCACCGCGCCCTCCCCCACGCTGCACGCCGACAGCGTGGTGTCCGGGCCGACCGTGGCGCCGGCGGCGACGCTGGTGCCGGCGTGCAGCTGCGTGCCGGGCAGCAGGGTGACGTCCGGGCCGAGCTCGACGTCGACGTCCACCCACGTCGTGGCCGGGTCGACGACGGTGACCCCGGCCCGCATGTGCGCCTGGAGCAGCCGGCGGTTGAGGCGTGCCCCGACCTCGGACAGCTGGACCCGGTCGTTGACGCCGTCGACCTCGTGCGGGTCCTCGACGGCCACCGCGGCCACGGCCAGGCCGCGAGCGCGGGCCGCGCCGACGACGTCGGTGAGGTACTGCTCGCCCTGGGCGTTGGACTGCCCGAGGGCGGGGAGCACCTCGCGCACCAGGTCGAGGTCGAGCGACCAGATCCCGCCGTTGACCTCGCGCAGGGCCCGCTGGGCCTCGTCGGCGTCGCGCTGCTCGACGACGGCGGTGACCGCCCCGTCGGCGTCGCGCACCACGCGGCCGTAGCCGGTCGGGTCCTCGAGCACGGCCGTCATGAGGGCGACGGGCGCACCCCGCCCGGCGGCCAGCAGGCGGCCCAGGGACGCGGTGGTCACCAGCGGCACGTCGCCCGAGGTGACGAGCACCCGGCCGCGCAGCAGGTCGAGCCCGGCGGCCTCGCGGGCCGCGTCGAGCGCCCGGACGCCGCACCACAGCGCGCGGCCGGTGCCGGGCACCTCGTCCTGGTCGGCGACGACCACCCCGGGCAGCTGCTGCACGGCGTGGCCGGCCACCGCGTCGCGGTCGTGGCGGACGACGACGACGACCGAGGCGGGGTCGCCCACGAGCGGGGCGGCCGCGGCGAGCGCGTGGCCGAGCAGCGACCGCCCGGCGACCTCGTGCAGGACCTTGGGGGTCCGGGACCGCATCCGGGTGCCCTGGCCGGCTGCCAGGACGACGACGGCCTCGCAGGAGCCGTCGGACGGTGCGGTGGGCACGGGGGCGGCCTTCCTGGCGGTGCGGTGGCGGACGGCGCGACCCTATCGCCCCGCCGGGCCCCGCCCGGCCCGTCGCGGCGTCGTCGCCGCCCGTCCGGCCCCGTCCGGCCGCCCCGCCGGGTCCGCGGCCGGAGCACCGTCCCGCAGGCTCCGCCCCCCGGATTCGAACCGGGACCGCAAGGCTCCAAAGGCCTGCATGCTGCCGTTACACCAGGGCGGACCGCGCCGCGGGGCACGGGGACCGGCGCTGCCGCCGGCGGCCCACAGTCTGCCCGTGACGGGCCGCCGGCCGCCGACCGGCACACTGGGGCCGTGACCGACGCGCGCGAGGCCCCCGACGCCGATCAGGCGGCCGGGCCGGCCGACCCCGCGAGGCTCGTCATCTCCGCCGACGGCGGTCCGGGCCGGGCACGGGTGTCCCGGCGCTCGCGGATGACCGGCAGCCAGCGCCGGGAGCAGCTGCTGGACGTCGGCCGCCGCCTGTTCGCCGAGAAGGGTTTCGAGGGCACGAGCGTGGAGGAGATCGCGGCCGCGGCCAAGGTCTCCAAGCCCGTCGTGTACGAGCACTTCGGCGGCAAGGAGGGCCTGTACGCCGTGGTCGTCGACCGCGAGGTGCAGCAGCTGCTCGCCATGGTCAACCGCGAGCTCACCGCCGAGGCGCACCCGCGGGTGCTGCTGGAGGGGGCCGCGCTGGGCCTGCTCGACTACGTCGAGGCGAGCACCGACGGTTTCCGCATCCTCGTGCGCGACTCCCCCGTCGCCCAGTCCACCGGCACCTTCTCCAGCCTGCTCGGCGACACGGCGACCCAGGTCGAGCACGTCCTCGTCGACGCCTTCGCCGAGCGGGGCTTCGACCGCAAGGCGGCCCCGATGTACGCGCAGATGCTCGTCGGCATGGTGGCGATGACCGGGCAGTGGTGGCTGGACGCCCGGCGCCCCAAGAAGGCCGAGGTCGCCGCCCACCTGGTCAACCTCGCGTGGAACGGGCTGCGCGGCCTGGAGGCCAAGCCCCGGCTCACCCCGGCGGCGCGCCGCTAGGTTGTCGGCCATGGCGTCGACCGGGGGCGAGGGGCCGGTCGCCGCGGGGGCTGCCGGGTCTGCCGGTCCTGCTGGTGCTGCTGGTGCTGCCGGGACGGGCGCGGCCCCCGGGGCGGGCACGGACGGGCGCGACGAGGTCGACCGGATCACCGCGGCCTGGGCCCGGGTCCGGCCGGACCTCGACGTCGCCCCGCTGGAGGTGCTGTCGCGCGTGTCCCGGCTGGCCCACCACCTCGACCGTGCCCGCGCCTCGACGTTCGGCGCCCACGGCCTGGAGCGCTGGGAGTTCGACGTGCTGGCCGCCCTGCGCCGCAGCGGGCCGCCGCACCGGCTCACCCCCTCCCAGCTGCTCCCGCAGACGCTGGTCACCAGCGGCACCATGACCACCCGGATCGACCGGCTGGCCGCCCGCGGGCTCGTCACCCGGCAGGCGGACCCGGGCGACCGGCGCCTCGTCGTCGTCGAGCTCACCCCCGCCGGCCTCGCGCAGGTCGACGCCGCCATGGCGTCCCTGCTCGAGCGCGAGGCGTCGTTCCTCGACGGGCTCTCGCGCCGGGACCGCGACCGGCTCGCCGACCTGCTGCGCGCCCTGGTCCGCCCGTTCGAGCTGCCCGGCTGAGCCCGGGCCGCCCGCCCCGCGACAGACCAGGGACGCCTCCCCGGGACGGCCTCGTCCACAGGCTGCGACCGGTGTCCCCGACCGGGTGAGCCGGTGGACGCGCACGGTCGCGGGGGGTGAGGATGCCGGGGTGCGGTCGGGGGGTCGGGCACGTCCAGCAGCGCTGCTCGTGGCGGTGGCGGCGCTGCTCGGCGCCGCGGCGGTGCCCGCCCTGGACGCCTACCTCGCGGTCTCCTTCGCCGACAAGGAGCCGCTGGTCGGGGTGGCCCGGGTGGCCGAGGGCCCGGTCGTCGCCGACCTCGGCACGGACGCCGTCCGGCTCGACGTGCCGCCGGTCGGGGACCCCCTGCTCGACCTCGCCGTCCAGCAGCTCACCGCCTCCCTGGAGGGGGCCGGCGCCGTGGTCAGCACCGGTCCCGCCACCGGCAGCGACCCGACCAGCGACCCAGGCGGCGACGCGCCCACGGGCGGCCCGGCCGACGTGCTCGTCGCGCGCACCGGGGAGCCCGTGGCGACCGGCCGGGCCCTGCCGGCGGCCGAGGACGCCTACGCGCTGGCCCGCGACGGCGGCACCGTCCGGCTGGGGGCCGCGACGCGGGAGGGGCTTGCCGCCGGGCTGTTCCAGCTCTCGGACCGGGTGGACTCCGGCGAGTCGTGGCGCGACGTCCGGCCCGGCCCGGTCGACGTGGCCCCCGTCCTGGACCGCCGGTTCGTCGACACCGGCGCGGTGGGCATGCGGCCGGACCCCGACGCGTACGCCGCGCAGGACGACTACGTCCACGCCACCGGGGCGCTGGCCGACGTCGTGCTCGCCGAACAGCCCTGGCTGGACGCCGCCGCCCTGGCGGAGGTGGACGAGCAGTGGCGCGCCTACGTCGACCGGATGGTGGCCTACGGCTACGACGGCGTCGTCGTGCCAGGGTTCCTGGAGTACGTGACCTTCGACGGCGTCGGGGACGGCGAGCAGGTGTACCCGGCCGGCAGCCCCTACCGGGGGCGGGCCCGGGCCATGCAGGAGCAGGTCGGTGCCATGTGGGCCTACGCGGACACCATGGGCATGGACGTCGTCGTGGTCACCGACATGGTGGCCCTCACCACCCCGCTGCAGGCGTACCTCGAGCGGCAGCCGGGCGGGCTCGACACCTCCTCGCCGCAGCTGTGGGAGGTGTACCGCGAGGGCGCCGACGAGCTGCTCACGGCCCTGCCGTTCGTCGACGGGATCATGCTGCGGGTCGGCGAGGCCGGCGCGGTCTACAACCTCGACGGCTGGGACTACTACTCCGAGCTCGAGGTCACCGAGGCCGACCAGGTCGGGCTCATGGTGCGCGCCTTCTCCGCCGCCGCGGCCGCGCACGACGCCGACGTCTACCTGCGGTCGTGGTCGGTCGGCGTGGGCGGCGTCGGCGACCTGCACACCTCCCCGGAGACCTACGAGCAGGTGCTGGGCGACCTGGGTCCCGGGCAGGGGCTGGACAACCTCGTCGTGTCGACCAAGTTCGTCGCCGGGGACTTCGACTCCTGGCTGCCCCTCAACCCGACCCTGCTCGAGGGCCCGCAGCAGCGCCTGGTGGAGGTCCAGGCCCGGCGGGAGTTCGAGGCCTCCGGCGCGGTCCCGGACGACACCACCGCCGACCACGCCGCCGCGCTGCGCCGGCTGCGGGAGGCCAACCCCCTCGTGGACGGGGTCTGGGTGTGGACGCAGTCCGGCGGCCCCCAGCGGGCGGGGCCGATGTCGCTGTACCTGCGCACCGGCTTCTGGCAGCAGTGGGACCTGCAGGTCTGGACCTCGGCCCGGCTGGCCTGGGACCCCGACGCCGACCTGGAGGAGATGGAGCGCACCTGGCTGCGCCGCACCTTCAGCGAGGACCCGGGGACGGTCGCGGCGCTGTCACGGCTGCAGGCGCTGTCGCGGCAGGCCGTGCTCGACGGGTTCTACGTCGGCCCGTACGCCGAGCAGGAGGTCCGGGCGTTCGGGCTGGAGCCCCCGCCGATGATGTGGGTGTTCAAGTGGGACCTCGTCGGCGGCGACACCGCCACGTGGTCCGCGGTGTACGGCGCCTCTCGCGGGCGGGTCGACGAGGCCGTCGAGGGCGGGGAACGCGCCGTCGAGACGGTCGAGCAGATGCAGGCCCTCGTCCGCTCCACCGACCCGGCCGGCTACCGCGACCCCGTGCTGCGCGAGCGGCTGGAGGCGTCGCTCGCGTGGGAGCACGACCTCTTCGTCACCCTCGGCGCCTACCGCGAGGCCATGCTCCGCGGCCACGAGTGGCTCGACACCGGGGACCCGGCGGCCCGCGAGGCGCACCTTGCCGCCGCCGACCGCTACCGGGTCCTCGCGCGGGAGCACCGGGCGCGCTGGGAGGGCGACCTCGACCTGCCGCCCTACGAACTCGCCGCGGCCACCACCGGCCTGGAGCGCCTCGACGCCCAGCCCGCCGCGACCTGGACGGCGCGGGGGCTGCTCCTGCTCGCCGCGCTCGCGCTGGCCGCGTCGCCGCTGCTGCGCCGGGCCGTCCTGCTGCCGTGGCGGCTGGACGGGTGCACCGTCGCCTCGGCCCGCC
>NZ_JBBEOI010000042.1 GCF_037860755.1 Aquipuribacter hungaricus
GGCGGGCGGGACCCGTGGCGGGGCCGCCGCCGCGGCGGGACCGGTGTGGCCCGACGGGGCCCCCGGGCCCGGGATGGTCGAGGCGCTGCAGGCCCTGCTCGGGCAGGAGCACCGGGCCGGGTGGTCGTACGCGGTGGTGCAGGCGTGGGCCGGTGACCGGGAGGACGACGCGGGCGCTGCCCGGGCCGCCGCAACCCGCCGGTCGGAGCGCCTCGCGGCGGTGCTCGAGCAGCTGGGCGTGCAGCCGGTCGGCCCGGCGGCGACCTACCCGACCGACGACGCGGGCAGCCCGGTCGACGGGCCGGTGACCGCGGCCGCGCTCGCCCTGCGGCTGGACGATGCCGTCGCGACCGCCGCTGCCGGGGTGCTCGCCGTGGCGGTCGGCGTCCCGCCGTCGGACGCATGGGGGGCCTGGGTGCGGGCCGCCGTGCACGGGCTCGCCGACGCCGAGCGGTCCCGGTGGTCGTGGGGCGGAGCGCCGGCCCCGCTGCCGGGCGGCTAGGGCCCCGGCCGCTGCCGGGCTGCCAGGACCCGGCGCGTCAGGCGAAGAGGTCCCAGGCCAGCCGCAGCGCGAGCCCGCCGACGACCACGAGGAAGACGACCCGGACGAACGCCGACCCCCGGGCGATCGCGGTGCGGGCGCCGAGCCAGCCGCCGAGCAGGTTGAGGGCGCCCATCATGAGCCCGAGGGTCCACAGCGGGGCGCCCTGCAGCGTGAACACCGCGAGCGCGGCGAGGTTGGTGACCGCGTTGGCGATGCGCGCGAGGCCGGTCGCGGTGAGGAACTGGTAGCCGGCGAGGCCGACCAGGGCGAACACGAACAGGGTCCCGGTCCCCGGTCCGAAGACGCCGTCCCAGATCCCCACGCCGACGCCGGTCCCGGCCAGCAGGGCCCCGAAGGAGACGTCGCGCACCCGGTGCCGCTCGAGCAGGCCCATCTGCGGCTTCGCCACCGTGACGACGCCGATGAGGACGACGAGCACGAGCACGAGCGGCGTGAACAGCCCGGGCGGGACGAACGAGGCGAGCGCGGCACCCAGGGCCGACCCCGCCCCGGCGGACAGCACGAGCACCCCGGTCGCCCGCGGCCGGCGCGGCAGCTTCCGGGCGTAGGTGACCGCCGCGATCGACGTCCCCCACACCCCGGACAGCTTGTTCGTGGCCAGCACCTGGACGGGCGTCGCGGCGGGCAGGGCGAGCAGCAGGGCGGGCAGCTGCACGAGACCGCCGCCACCGACGACCGCGTCGACCCAGCCCGCGACCAGCGCCGCGAGCAGGAGCAGCGCGAGCGCCTGCCACGACACGTCGGGCATGCCGGGGAGGCCGGCGAGCACGCCGGCCGGGTGAGCGGCGGTCACCGCCGGGTGCCGGTCACGCCACGCCGAGGCGGGCGGGCAGGTCGTCGAGGGCGACGTCCTCGCGCTCGCCCGTCCGGCGGTCCTTGACCTCCACGAAGCCCTCGGCGAAGCGCTTGCCCGCGACGACGATCGTGGGGATGCCGACGAGCTCGGCGTCCTTGAACTTCACCCCGACGCTGGCCTTGCGGTCGTCGAGGACGACGTCGAGCCCGGCGGCATCCAGCCGGGCCGCGAGCGCCTCCGCCCCGGCGGCCACGTCGGCGTCCTTGCCCGCGACGACGAGGTGCACGTCGGCGGGGCTGATCTCGGCCGGCCAGACCAGCCCGGCGTCGTCGTGCCCGGACTCGGCGATGGCGGCGACCGCGCGGCTGACGCCGACGCCGTAGGAGCCCATCGTCACCACGACCTGCTTGCCGTCCTGGTCGAGCACCTTGAGGTCGAGGGCCTCGGCGTACTTGCGGCCGAGCTGGAAGACGTGGCCCATCTCGATGCCGCGGGCGGACTCCAGCGTGCCTGCCTCGCAGACCGGGCACGGGTCACCGTCGCGGACCTCGGCGGCCTCGACGGTCCCGTCGCTGCCGTCGGTCCCCGCGGCGGGGAAGTCGCGGCCGGCGACCAGGTCGAACACGTGGTGCCCGCGGCGGTCCGCGCCGGTGAGCCACGCGCTCCCCACGACGACGCGGGGGTCGAGCAGGTACCGGATGCCGGTGCTGCCAGCGCTGCCCAGCGCGCCGGGGCCGATGTAGCCCTTGGCCAGGCCCGGGTGCGCGGCGAAGTCGGCCTCGGTGAACGCCTCGACCTCGGCCGGCTCCACGGCAGCCTGCAGCCGCTTGGCGTCGACCTCGCGGTCCCCGGGCACGCCGACGGCCAGCGGCTCGCGGGTCCCGTCCGGGTGGCGGAGCACGACGAGGACGTTCTTCAGGGTGTCGGAGGCCTGCCACGGCCGGTCCTCGCGGGGGAACGCGGCGTTCGCGTGGTCCACCAGGCTCTGGATGGTCGGGGTGTCCGGGGTGTCCTCGACGTGGGCCGCGGGCAGCCCGTCGAGCGCGACCGCGGCGGGCGGGCGCGTGGTGACGGCCTCGACGTTGGCGGCGTAGTCGCAGGAGGTGCAGCGGACATAGGTGTCCTCGCCGGCCGGGCTGGGGTGCAGGAACTCCTCGCTGGCCGAGCCGCCCATGGCACCGGACACGGCGGCGACGACCACGACGTCGAGGCCGAGCCGCTCGAACAGGCGCAGGTAGGCCGCGCGGTGCTGCTGGTAGCTCTGCTCCAGGCCCGCGTCGTCGACGTCGAAGGAGTAGCTGTCCTTCATGACGAACTCGCGCCCGCGCAGCAGACCGGCGCGGGGGCGGGCCTCGTCGCGGTACTTGGTCTGGATCTGGAACAGCGACAGGGGCAGGTCCTTGTAGCTGGAGTACAGGTCCTTCACCAGGAGCGTGAACATCTCCTCGTGCGTGGGCGCCAGCAGGTAGTCCTGGCGCTTGCGGTCCTGCAGCCGGAAGACGTTGTCGCCGTACTCGGCCCAGCGGCCGGTCGCCTCGTAGGGCTCGCGCGGGACCAGCGCGGGGAAGTGGACCTCCTGCGCGCCGATCCGCTCCATCTCCTCGCGCACGACCTGCTCGACCTTGCGCAGCACCCGGTAGCCCAGCGGCAGCCACGAGTAGACCCCCGGCGCGGCCCGCCGGACGTACCCCGCCCGGACGAGCAGCCGGTGGCTGGCCACCTCCGCGTCGGCCGGGTCGTCGCGCAGGGTGCGCAGGAACAGGGAGGACATCCGCATGAGCACGCCGCGAGGGTACCGGCGGGGGCCCGGGGGCCCTGTCGTGGTTTACGGGCGGCGCGCTGCGCCCGCGGCCTCGACCTAGGCCGGGTCACGTGCCTCATGCGGGCACAACGGCGGACCGGATGGTCGACATGCCGCCCCGCGCCGCGTGTCGCGGGCGTTCACCTCATCCGGTCCGCGGCTGCGCCCGCCTCGCCGACCACTGTGGGCCCTGGGCTCGACCGGCCGGCACCGCCGACGGTCCTGGGTGGCCCCGCCCCCGCGCGCCTGTCTCCCACCGCCCCTCGAGGCACGGCGGCCCAGCTCTGTGGAGGACGCCCGCGAGGCCGTCGGAACCCACCCATGCTCCGGGGGTGGCCGGTGCGGGTGACGTCGTCGCGGCGCTGGCCGCGTCGGGCGGCCGGTCGACCTACCGGCGGCTGGTCGCCGCCACCAGCAGACGGGACGTCCGCGCGGCGGTAAGGGCGCGTGCCGTCGAACCGGTGGGGCGCGGCCGCTACGTCCTGCCCGGTGCAGACACCGAGATCGCGCTGGCCCTCGGCAACGGTGGCGCGGTGTCCTACCTGACCGCTGCCCGGGTCCACGGCTGGGGGGTCGTGCGACGGCCATCGGTCCCCCACGTCACCGTCGCACAGCACGGGCACGGCCGGACCAGCCCGCGCGCCGTGCTCCACTTCGCCGACCTCACCGACGCCGAGCGGGACAGCGGGGTGACCTCCCCGGTGAGGACCGTCCTGGACTGCGCCCGGTCGCTCCCGTTCCACGAGGGGCTTGCCGTCGCCGACTCTGCGCTGCGGTCGGGGGCCGTCCTGCGGGAGGAGATCGTCGACGCGGCGGCCGCCTACCGGGGTGCGGGAGCGCGCCGGGCACGCGCGGTGTGCCACGCCGCGGACGAGCGGGCGGCGAACGCCTTCGAGTCCGCCCTTCGCGGTCACCTGCTCGTCGCGGGGGTGACCGGCTTCGTGCCGCAGCAGACCATCACCGGGCCCGGGCTGCTCATGGTGGTCGACCTCGCGGACGTGGACCGGCGGGTGGCGCTGGAGGCCGACGGCTACGGGGTGCACGGCACGAGGCGGGCCTTCGCCGTCGACCTGGCGCGCCACGACGAGCTCCAGGCCCTCGGCTGGGTGACCCGGCGGTTCGCCTTCGAGCACGTGATGGGTCGGCCCGGCTGGGTGGTCGACCAGGTCCGGACGGCGCTCGCCCAGCGGGTGGTGGTCGGTCCGCCGCCGACCGGCTGGGCACAGCTGCGGACCGGATGAGACGACGGCTGTGCGGACCCTGTGCTGGCGGCTCTCTGAGGACCTGCGGCACATCGGGTCCGCGTTCGTGCCCACCGACCCCCGCCGGCCCCGCTTGAGCACCGAGGCACCCGAGCGGTCCAGCGGTCCAGCGGTCCAGCGGCCCTGCCCCGACCTACAGCAGCACCGTCGCGAAGGCCCCGTGCCGCATGAAGCCGACCTGCTCGTAGACGTGCACCGCGCGGGTGTTGAAATCGTTGACATACAGCGAGCTGCGGGCGCCGAGGTCGCGGTGGACGGCCTCGACCACGGCGGCCACGGCGGGGCCGGCGAGGCCCTCGCCGCGGCGGTGCGGGGCGACCCAGACGCCCTGGACCTGGGCGACGGCCCCGGTCACGGCGCCCAGCTCGGCCTTGAAGACGACCTCGGGCCGGCCGTCGGGGCCGGGGTCGATGCGGACGAAGGAGCGGCCGAGCCCGACCATCTCCGCGACGCCGGCCCGGTAGCCCGCTCCCCCGTCGACGCCGACGGGCGAGTAGCCGATCTCCTCGGTGAACATGGCGACCGAGGCGGGGAACAGGGTGTCGAGCTCGGCGGGACGGGTGCGGCGGACGCGCGGGTCAGGGGCGACGACCGGGGTGTCGCACACCATGAGCGGCTGGTTGCCCCGGACCTCGCGGGCCGGTCCCCAGGCCGGCTCGATGCCCGCCCACAGCCGGAGCACGTCCTCGCGCGGACCGAACAGCGACGAGCTGCGGCGGGTCGACCGGCGGGCACGGGCGGCGAAGGCGTCGGCGGCCTCGCCCCCGGCCTCGACCGGGACCAGGTTGGCGCCGACCCAGCACAGGGACACCAGGTCGGAGCCCTCGTAGAAGCCCCACACCTCGGCGTGCCCGCTCTCGCCGAGCAGCCCGCCGACCAGCCGGGACGACACGAACGCGTGCGTGACCGGGTCCTGCGCGCACACCGCCACGGCCTCTTCGAGGTCCTTGGCGCCCAGCACCCGGACGGACGGTCGCAGCACCGGCACATCCTCACCTATCGGGCGCCCGGCGGCCCTGCGAGCCCCTCAGGACACGCAGGCACGCAGGGCGACCGCTGCCGCTCCTGAGCGGCCGGGCGTCAGGAGACGCTGACCACCGGCGAGCCCGCGACCGCGGCCTCGGGGTCGACGCCCATCTCCTCGGCCAGGCGCATGGCCTCCTCGATGAGCGTCTCGACGATCTGCGACTCCGGCACGGTCTTGATGACCTCGCCGCGCACGAAGATCTGGCCCTTGCCGTTGCCGGAGGCCACGCCCAGGTCGGCCTCGCGGGCCTCGCCCGGACCGTTGACGACGCAGCCCATGACGGCCACGCGCAGCGGCACGGTCAGGCCCTCGAGCCCGGCGGTGACCTCCTCGGCGAGGGTGTAGACGTCGACCTGCGCGCGCCCGCACGACGGGCACGACACGATCTCCAGCTTGCGGGGGCGCAGGTTGAGCGACTGGAGGATCTGGTTGCCGACCTTGACCTCCTCGACCGGCGGCGCGGACAGGGACACGCGGATCGTGTCGCCGATGCCCTGGCTGAGCAGCGCGCCGAACGCCGTCGCGGACTTGATCGTCCCCTGGAACGCCGGGCCGGCCTCGGTGACCCCGAGGTGCAGCGGCCAGTCGCCCCGCTCGGCGAGCAGCTGGTAGGCGCGCACCATGATCACGGGGTCGTTGTGCTTGACGCTGATCTTGAAGTCGTGGAAGTCGTGCTCCTCGAACAGCGACGCCTCCCACACGGCGGACTCGACGAGCGCCTCGGGCGTGGCCTTGCCGTACTTCTCCATGAGGCGCGGGTCGAGCGAGCCGGCGTTGACGCCGATCCGGATCGAGACGCCGGCGTCCTTGGCCGCCTTCGCGATCTGCCCGACCTGGTCGTCGAACTTGCGGATGTTGCCGGGGTTGACCCGGACGGCCGCGCAGCCGGCGTCGATCGCCGCATAGACGTACTTCGGCTGGAAGTGGATGTCCGCGATGACGGGGATGCCGGACTTCCGGGCGATGATCGGCAGCGCGTCGGCGTCGTCCTGCGAGGGGCAGGCGACGCGGACGATGTCGCAGCCGGACGCGGTCAGCTCGGCGATCTGCTGCAGCGTCGCGTTGATGTCCGTGGTGGGCGTCGTGGTCATGGACTGGACGCTGACCGGGGCGTCGCCGCCGACCGCGACCGAGCCGACCTGGATCTTGCGGGAGCGGCGACGGGGCGCCAGGACCGGGGGCGGTGCTTCGGGCATGCCGAGACTCACAGAGGTCACGCCTCCAGTATCGCCCCGCTCAGCCGACGAGGCGGACCGGGTTCACGAGGTCGGCGTAGATGAGCACCACCGACGTGCCCAGCAGGAGCAGGGCCACCGCGTAGGCCAGGGGCAGCGCCTTGGCGACGTCGACCGGTCCGGGGTCCGGCAGCGAGCGCGCGCGGGCCCAGGCCTTGCGCACGCCCTCGAGCAGCGCCCCCGCGACGTGGCCGCCGTCCAGCGGCAGCAGGGGGATGAGGTTGAAGACGAAGAGGGCGATGTTGAGCCCGGCGACGACCTGGAGGATCGACGCGGCGCGCTCCTCGACGCCGACCAGGCCGCTGGGGTCCTCGAACGAGGCGATCTCGCCGGCGAACCGGCCCACGCCCACCACGCTGATCGGCCCCTCGGGGTCGCGCTCGCCGCCGCCGAAGGCCGCGTCGGCGACGCCGACCATGTACTGGGGCAGCCGGAAGAGCACCCTGGCCGTGCCGACCACCGCGTCGGCGACCTGGCCGGGGACGACCGTGACGGGCTGGCGGACGAGGTCCTGGGTCGGGGAGACGCCGAGGAAGCCGCCCTCGACGGTGGCGTAGCTGCCGTCCTCCTGGACGACCGGCTGGCCGGCGTCGTCGAAGGCGACGATCTGGGTGCGGCTGGGCTCGGCGACCAGCGTCCGCTCCTGCCCCTCGCGCTCGACGACGAGGCGGAGGTCCTGCCCGGCGGCGGCGCGGATGGCGGTCTGGACGTCGGCCCACGAGGTCGCGGGCACGCCGTCGACGGACAGCACCCGGTCGCCGGGGCGGATGCCGGCGGCGGCGGCCGGCGCAGGCTCGTCGTCGGCCGAGCAGCCCGTGCCCGTCGGGGCACCCACCGGGACGATGCACTCCGAGACGGTGCCGATCGTGGTGGTGGTCTGGACGGCGCCGAAGCCGACGGCCACCACGGCGAGCAGCACGGTCGCCAGCACGAGGTTCATCACCGGGCCGCCGAGCATGACGACGAGCTTCTGCCACACCTTGAGGCTGTAGAAGGTGCGGTGCTCGTCGCCGGGGCGCAGCTCCTCCAGCGACTCCGCCCGCGCGGACTCCACGAGCGAGGCGATCGGGTTGCTCGACCCGGCCGACACCATCCCGGCGGGGGTGCCGCGGCGGGGCGGGAACATGCCGATCATCCGGATGTAGCCGCCGAGGGGGACCGCCTTGACGCCGTACTCCGTCTCGCCGCGCCGCCGCGACCACACGGTCGGGCCGAAGCCGACCATGTACTGGGTGACGCGGACGCCGAACCGCTTGGCGGGCAGCAGGTGGCCCACCTCGTGCAGCGCGATGGAGACGGCGACGCCGACCACGACGGCCAGGACGCCCACCACGTACAGCACCATGGACATGTCGTCCTCCATCGGTCACCCTGATCAGCCCGAGCCCGGGGCGTGCCGGGCGGTCCCCCGCCGTCGGCCCGCCCGGTGTCAGCGCCCCAGTGTCGCAGCAGCCCGCTCGCGCGCCCAGGCGTCCGCGGCCATGACGTCCTCCACGTCGCGAGGGGCGCCCAGGCCCGCGTCGCGGGCCTGCGAGAGGACATCGGCCACCGTGTCGACGACCTGGAGGAACCGGAGGTTCCCGTCGAGGAAGGCCGCGACGCACACCTCGTTGGCGGCGTTGAGGACCGCGGGCATGACGCCCCCGTCCTCCCCTGCCTGACGGGCCAGCGCGAGGGCGGGGAAGGTCACCTCGTCGACCGGCTCGAAGGTCCACGTGGCGGCCTCGGTCCACGAGCACCCGGGCGCGGCGCCGGCGACCCTGCCGGGCCAGGCGAGGCCCAGCGCGATGGGCAGGCGCATGTCGGGCGGGCTCACCTGCGCCAGCGTGGAGCCGTCGACGAACTCGACCATCGAGTGCACGACCGACTGCGGGTGGACGACGACGTCGATCCGGTCGAAGCCGATCCCGAAGAGCAGGTGGGCCTCGATGACCTCCAGGCCCTTGTTGACCAGCGTCGCCGAGTTCGTGGTGACCAGCGGGCCCATCGACCAGGTCGGGTGGGCCAGTGCCTGCTCGGGTCCCACGTCGGCGAGCGAGGCACGGTCGCGGCCCCGAAACGGGCCGCCGGAGGCGGTGAGGACGAGGCGGCGCACCTCCTCCGCCCGGCCGCCGCGCAGGCACTGGGCCAGGGCGGAGTGCTCGGAGTCGACCGGGACGACCTGGTCCGGGGCCGCCCGGCGCGTGACGAGCTCGCCGCCGATGATGAGCGACTCCTTGTTGGCCAGGGCGAGCACGTGGCCGGCGTCCAGGGCCGCGAGCGTCGGGCGGAGCCCCACGGCCCCCGCGAGACCGTTGAGGACGACGTCGGTCGGGGCGGAGGCCAGCTCGGTCGCCGCCGTGGGCCCGGCGAGCACCTCCACGTCCCGCCCGGCCTCGCGCAGCAGGTCGCGCACCCGGACCGCCACCTGCTCGTCGCCCACCGCCACGAGCGGGACGTCGTGCGCGAGCACCTGGCGCACCAGGAGCCCCGGGTCGCCGCCCCGCGCCGCGAGGCCCGTGACGGCGAAGTCGTCGCGGTTGCGGTCGACGACGTCCAGCGCCTGGGTGCCGATGGAGCCGGTCGAGCCGAGCACGGTGACGCGTCGCATGGCGCGGAGTGTGCCAGCCGGCCCGGACAGCACCTGGTGTCATAGACCTTGTCGTAGCCAGACATGACCGCCTACGGTGCGCGTGACAGGGCGACGGTCACCCTGGCCTCAGGAGCCCCCGATGACCCCACGCGCCTCCCGCCCGCTCGCCCTGCTCGCCGCGCTCCTCGTGGCCGGCGGGCTGGCAGGCCCCGCCGCCGCCCGGCCCGCCGACCTCCCGGGGGTGGCCCACGGCCGGGGCGCCTCGACGCCGGCCCAGGTGCAGGCCGTGGCCGACTACTGGACGCCGGAGCGGATGCGCGCGGCGCGCTCGGCGGACGTGCTGGCCCCCGTCGTCAGCCCCGGGCAGGCGTCGGCGGCGGACGTCGCGCCCGGCAGCACCAGCCGGGTCGCGGGGCGCCAGCCGCAGGCGAAGCCCAGCAGGCCCGGCGGGGGCGGGGGCAGCACGGGCGCGGTGACCGGGGCGCCGTGGACCGCGGGCACCGCCGTGGTGGGCACGACGGGGAAGGTGTTCTTCACCCTGGGCGGGTCGAACTACGTCTGCTCCGGCTCGGCCGTGACGTCCGGCAACGAGAGCACCGTCCTCACGGCGGGGCACTGCCTGCACGAGGGCCCCGGGGCGTTCGCCACCAACTTCGCGTTCGTGCCCGGCTACGCCGACGGCGCCCGCCCCTACGGCACCTTCGTCGCCACCGACCTGTGGACGACGCAGCAGTGGCAGGCCTCGGGCGACTTCGTCTACGACGTCGGCTTCGCGGAGGTCGCGCCGGTCGGCGGCGCCACGCTCACCGACACCGTCGGCGCGCAGGGCATCGGCTTCGCGGCCTCGCGCACCGACTTCCGGTACGCCTTCGGCTACCCCGCCGCCCGCCCCTACGACGGCAGCGACCTCATCCACTGCGCCGGCACCGTCAGCCGCGACCCGTACGGCCAGGACACCCTCGGCCTGGGCTGCACCATGACCGGCGGCAGCAGCGGCGGCCCGTGGCTCAGCGGTTTCAGCACGACGACGGGGCTCGGCACGCTCACCTCGGTCAACAGCTACAAGTACACCGCCGACGCGAGCCGGATGTACGGCCCGTACCTGGGCGCCGTCGCGGAGCAGCTCTACCGGACCGCCTCGGCCGCCTGAGGCCCCGCGCACGCCACGGCGGGATCCGTGGCCCGAGCCGTTCCGGGCCGCGGATCCCGCCCGTATGCTCCGGTCATGACGACGGGAACCGTTGGGACCAGCCGTGACGGACAGCGCCTCGCGGACCACGACGGGGGCCACGACGCGGGCCACGACGCGGGCCACGGCGGCCCGGGCCGGGCGCCCACCGTCGCCGGCGTCGAGCAGGTCCGGCGCCTGGTCACCGAGGTCCCCGGCCCGGTGTCGCGGCGGCTGCGCGAGCGGCGCGACGCCGTCCTGCCGACGGGCGTGGGCCTCACCCTCCCGGCGTTCGTCGCCCGGGCGGGCGGCAGCGTGCTCGTCGACGTCGACGGCAACCAGCTGCTCGACCTCGGCGCGGGGATCGCCGTGGTCAACGCCGGCCACGCCCACCCGCGGGTGGTGGAGGCGGTGCAGGCGCAGGCGGCGTCGTTCCTGCACACCTGCTTCATGGTCACCCCGTACGAGGCCTACGTCGCCGTCGCCGAGCGGCTCGGGGAGCTCGCGCCCGTCGACGGGCCGACGAAGACGGTGCTGCTGAACTCCGGCGCCGAGGCCGTGGAGAACGCGGTCAAGGTCGCCCGCCACGCCACCGGCCGCGACGCCGTCGTCGTGTTCGACCACGCGTACCACGGCCGCACCAACCTCACGATGGCCATGACCGCCAAGGCCATGCCCTACAAGCGCGGCTTCGGCCCGTTCGCCGGCGAGGTGTACCGCGTCCCGATGTCGTACCCGTTCCGCGACCCCGAGGGGATGACGGGCGAGCAGGCGGCCGAGCGCGCGGTCCGCAGCATCACCACCCAGGTGGGGGCCGACCAGGTCGCGTGCGTCGTCATCGAGCCCGTCCAGGGCGAGGGCGGGTTCGTCGAGCCGGCGCCGGGGTTCCTGCCCGCGCTGGCGGCGTGGTGCCGGGACAACGGCGTCCTCTTCGTCGCCGACGAGATCCAGACCGGCTTCGGCCGCACCGGCGACGTCTTCGCGCTCGACCACGAGGGCGTGCGCGCCGACCTGGTCACCGTCGCCAAGGGGCTCGCCGACGGCATGCCGCTGGCAGGCGTCGTCGGACGGGCCGGGCTCATGGACGCGGTGCACCCCGGCGGGCTGGGCGGCACCTACGGCGGCAACCCCGTCGCGTGCGCCGCCGCCCTGGCCGCGATGGACGTGCTCGTGGACGAGGACCTCGCCGGGCGCGCCCGCTGGGTCGGCTCCGTCGCCCGCCCCGTGCTGGAGCGCGCGCAGGCCGAGCACCCGAGCATCGGCGAGGTCCGCGGCCGCGGCGCCATGCTCGCGCTGGAGTTCGTCCGGCCGGGCACCACCGAGCCGGACGCCGCCGAGGCGGCCCGGGTCGCGGCGGCGTGCCACGCCGCCGGGGTCGTCGTCCTCACGTGCGGCACGTACGGCAACGTCATCCGGCTCCTGCCGCCGCTGGTCATCACCGAGGACCTGCTGCGCGACGGGCTCGACGTCCTCGTCGGCGCGCTCGGCGGCGCGGCGTGACCGCCACGGCCCCCGCCGGGACTGCCGGTCTGGCCGGCGGGGTCGACCCGGCCCGCATCGCCGCGCTGCACGAGGCCGCGGTCCGGACCTTCGAGGCCCAGCGGCCCAGGTCGCGCGAGCTGCACGAGCGGGCCCGGGCGTCCATGCCCGGCGGCGTGCCGATGTCGTGGATGGTCAAGTGGCCCGGCCCGTGGCCCACGTTCGTCGACCGCGCCCAGGGGGCGCACTTCACCTGCGTGGACGGCATCGACCACGTCGACCTGTGCCTGGGCGACACCGGCGCCATGACGGGCCACTCCCCCGCCGCCACCGTGCGCGCGGTCACCGAGCAGCTCGGCAGGGGCATCACGACCATGCTCCCCGGCGAGGACGCCGCCGTCGCCGCCGAGGACCTGGCGTCGCGGTTCGGGCTGCCGCAGTGGCAGTTCACGCTGACCGCCACCGACGCCAACCGTCACCTGCTGCGCTACGCGCGCCACGTCACCGGCCGGCCGAAGGTCGCGGTCGTCGACTGGTGCTACCACGGCAGCGTCGACGAGTCCTTCGCGACGCTGGACGCCGACGGCCGCGTGGTCGCCCGCCGCGGCAACATCGGCCCGCCCGTGCCGCTCGCCGAGACCACCGCCGTGCTGCCCTTCAACGACGTCGAGGCGCTCGAGGCCGCGCTGGGCACCGGGGAGGTCGCGTGCGTCCTGCTCGAGCCGGCGATGACGAACATCGGCATCGTCCTGCCCGACGACGGCTACCTGGCGGCGGTCCGCGACGCCTGCGACCGCACCGGCACGCTGATGGTCGTCGACGAGACCCACACCCTGTGCGCCGGGCCCGGCGGCTGCACGCGGGCCTGGGACCTGCGGCCCGACGCGGTCGTCGTCGGCAAGACCATCGGCGGCGGCGTGCCCGCGGCGGCGTTCGGCATGACGGCCGACCTGACCGCGCGCGTGCAGCGCTCGGTCGAGCTGGAGGACATCGACGTCGGCGGGGTCGGGGGGACGCTGGCGGGCAACGCCCTGTCCATGGCGGCGGTGCGCGCGACGCTCACCGAGGTCCTCACGCCGGCGGCGTTCGAGACCATGACGGCGCAGGCGGTCCGGTGGACCGAGGGCGTGCAGGCCGGGATCGACGCCGCCGGCCTGCCGTGGCAGGTGACGCGGCTGGGCTGCCGGGCGGAGTACACGTTCCGTCCCGAGGCCCCGCACGACGGCGCTCAGGCTGCCGCGGCCGACGACTTCGCCCTGCAGCAGCTCGTCCACCTGCAGGCGCTCGTCGACGGGATCCTGCTCACGCCGTTCCACAACATGGCGCTCATGAGCCCGGTGACGACGGCCGAGGACGTCGACCGGCACACCGCGTCGTTCGGGGCGCTCACGCAGGCGCTCGTCGGCTGAGCACGCAGGCCCCCGGCCTGCGCCGTCTGTGACCCCGCGGACAGGCTCCGGGCGCCGTCCGGGTGCCTCCGGGCCCCGGGGCCCCTCCCGCCCGGCCGCAGGAGGACCCTGGACCCATGACGTCGCCCGGTGTCCCGGCCGCCCCGCCCGCCTGGAGACCACCGCCGCCCCCGGCGCTGACGGGCCGGGTCGTGGTGCGGACCCCGGCGGAGGGCGGCCTGGTCGGGGTCCTGCTCGGCGTCGGTCTCGGGGGGCTCTTCGGCGTCGTCATGGCGCTGGCGGCGACCATGACCAGCGTCGGCGCCGGGGAGAGGGACGACGCCGTCGCCACGCTGGTGCTGTTCCTCATGGTGTCGACCGGAGTCGGTGCGGTGGTGGGCGGCGTCATCGGGCTCACGTGCGGCGTGGTGGCCGTGCTCGCGGTGGGGCTGGCCTGCCTCGTCACCCGGGCCGCCGGTCGGCGCCTGTCGCGGGGCGCGGGGACCCTGGTCGTCCCGGCGTCGGTGCTCGCGGCGCCGTGGCTGGTGACCGGCGCCATAGCACTGGGCACGGACGGGCTGGGCGATGGTCTCCAGGCCTTCGTCCTGATCGGGACCCCGGCCCTGGTCGCCGAGGCCGGGGTCGCCACCTGGCGGTACCGCGTGCTGACCCGGCCCCGGGACGTCTCCCACACCTGGGGCACCCCCCACGTGCCCGAGCCCGGGCAGTCCTGACCTCAGGCCGTCGGCGTGCGCTCCTGGATGCCCCACGGCGAGCCGTACCCGTCGCGCAGCAGGTCGAGGAACGGCACCGCGTCGAAGGCCTCCGGACCGAGCACCCCGGCGCCGGACCAGACGCCCGTGGCGAGCAGCTCGAGCGCGACGGCCGGGTTGACGGCGGTCTGCCACACCACGCACTGGGCGCCGTACTCCGCCATCGACCAGTCGTTGTCGACCACGTGGTACAGGTACACCTCGCGCGGCGCGCCGTCCGTCCCGGTGCCGGTGACCCACAGGCCCGCGCAGGTCGCGCCGTGCATACGGTCGCCGAGCGTCGCGGGGTCGGGCAGGCAGGCGGCGACGACGTCGCGCGGCGAGACCTGGACGCGCCCGCCCGCCGAGGGCACGGAGACCGGCGTCGTGGAGTCCAGGCCCAGGGTGTGCAGCGTCCGCAGCACGTCGACGAACTCCTGGCCCAGGCCGTACTTGAACGTCACGCGCTCGGCGTCCAGCCAGCGCGGGATGAGGAGGACCTCCTCGTGCTCGACGTTGACGCACTCCACCGGGCCGATCCCGCCGGGGAAGTCGAAGACCTCGGGCTCGCTGAAGGGCGGGGTGGTGAACCAGCCGCGCTCCTTCTCCCACACCACCGGCGGGTTGAGGCACTCCTCGATCGTCGTCCAGATGGAGAACGACGGCGCGAAGTCGTAGCCGTCGACGGTGAGGTTGGAGCCGTCGCGGGTGCCCAGCTCGACCACGTGCGAGAACAGGTGGTCGACGGCGTAGCGGGCGAAGACGTCGGACAGCCCGGGCTCGACGCCGATGCCGACGAGCGCCAGACGCCCCTCGGCCTCCCACGCCGCGGCCGCGGCGAACTGCTCGTCACCGAGCTTGACGCCGGTCAGCGCGTGCGGCTGCTCCGGGTGCGGCGTCGACAGCGACATCGCCATGTCGAGGTAGTCCGCCCCCGCGGCGCGGGCACCGGCGAAGACGCCCATGACGAAGCGCGGGTCGACGGCGTTGAGGACGTGCGTGGCGCCGTGCTCCCGGGCCACCGCCTCGACGCTGGCCGGGTCGGAGGCGTCCACGCGGGCCGCGACGAAGCGGTCGTCACCGGGGTGGCGCTCCTGCACCGCCGCCACGGTGCGGTGCGCGCGGTCCACGTCGTGGTCGGCGACCACGAGCAGGTCGAAGAAGCCGCGGCGGGCGACGATCCGCGCGAAGGCGTCGCCGACGCCGCCGGAGCCGATGAGGAGGATGCGCACGGGAGCTCCGTCTGTGGAGGGCGGGGGGTGCGGGCAGGCCGTGCGGGCTCAGGCGGCGGTGCGGCGCACCGCGACCAGCCGCCCGACGACGACCACGAGCAGGGACAGGACGAACATCGCCGACCCGATGACGTAGGCCTGCGCCGGGATGCCGCGGGCGGCGGCGACGTAGACGAACTTGGGGAAGGTGTCGGTGTTGCCCGAGTTGAAGTTCGTGATGATGAAGTCGTCGAAGCTCAGCGAGAACGACAGCAGCGCGGCCGCGGCGATGCCGGGCAGCAGCAGCGGCAGCGTCACCCGCCAGAAGGTCTGCAGCCCCGAGGAGTAGAGATCGGCCGCGGCCTCCTCCAGCCGGGGGTCGAGCGTCGCCACGCGCGCCTTGACCGTCACCACGACGAAGCTGATGGTGAACATGGTGTGCGCGAGCACGATCGTCCAGAACCCGAGCCCGACGCCGGCGTTGAGGAACTGCGCGAGCAGCGAGGCCCCGAGCACGACCTCGGGGGTCGCCATCGGCAGGAAGATCAGCACGTTGAGCACCCCGCGCGCGCGGAACCGCGCCCGCACCAGGGCGTAGGCGAGCAGCGTCCCCATGAGGGTGGCCAGGACCGTGGCGATGAGCCCGATCTGGACGCTGTTGGCCAGCGCCTGGCACACCCCCGGCGCGCCGCAGGGGTTCGCCCAGTTGTCCAGGGTGAAGCCGCGCCACACGAGGTTGGACCGGCCGCCGTCGTTGAAGGAGAACGCGACGACGTAGCCGATGGGGACGAAGAGGTACCCGAAGGCGAGCACCGCGAAGAGGACGAGCAGGGTGTCGCCGGGGTTGCGGCGCACCGCCGTGGCCAGCCGGCTCATACGAGCTCGTCCGTCCCCGAGCGGCGGACGTAGACGTAGACCAGCGCGAGGATCGTCGCCATGAGGATGAACGACAGCGCCGCGGCCGTCGGGTAGTCGACCACCCGGAAGAAGCGCGACTCGATGACGTTGCCGACCATCTGCGTGCGCGAGGTCCCGAGCAGGGCCGCGTTGACGTAGTCGCCCGAGGCGGGGATGAAGGTGAGCAGCGTCCCGGCCACCACGCCCGGCAGCGACAGCGGCCACGTGATGGTGCGGAACGTCGTCCACGGCCCGGCGTACAGGTCCTGGCCGGCCTCGACGTAGCGCAGGTCGAGCCGCTCGAGCGAGGCGTAGATCGGCAGCGTCATGAACGGGACGAAGTTGTACGTCAGGCCCATGACCACCGCGAACGACGTCGCGGTGAGCCGGCCGTCGCCGGGCAGCAGCGACACCGCCTGCAGGGTGCGGACGACGACGCCCTCGTCGGCGAGGATCTGCCGCCAGGCGATGGTCCGCAGGATGAAGCTGGTGAAGAACGGCGCGATGACGAGGACGAGAAGCAGCGCCTGCACCGTGGGGAACCGGCGGGCCTTGACCGCGACCACGTAGGCCAGCGGGTAGCCGATCGCCAGGGCCAGCACGGTGGCGACGAGGCCGTAGCCGAACGAGCGGAGGAACGTCGGCCAGTACCGGGCGAGCGCCTCGGTGTAGTTGGCCACCCGGAACGCCGGCTGGAACTGCCCGATGTCGCCGCCGGGCACGGGGACCATGAGCGAGGTCGAGAACAGCAGCGCGATCGGCAGGGCGAAGAACACCGCGAGCCAGACGACCCCGGGCACCGCGAGCAGCCACCCCGTGGCGCGGCGGGCGCGGCCGGCGGGCACGGGCGCAGGGGCGGGAGCGACGGCGGGGGCCGGCGCCTGGGCCAGGGTCGCCACGCCTCAGGCCCCGTCCTCGTCCGGCAGGACCGGCACCACGTGGCCGGGCAGCAGGAAGCCGTGCTCGACCGCCCAGCACAGGTGCACGTCGTCCCCTACGGCCGGGTCGGGCCCGGTGCCGAGGTTCTGGGCGAACACCGACAGCCGCCCCGCGCCCGGCAGGTCGACGAGGTACTGCGTGCTCACACCGGTGTAGGACCGGTCGACGACGCGCGCCGGCCCGAGCACGTCGGCACCGGTCGTCGAGGCACCCCCGGCCGGCACGAACGACACCTTCTCCGGTCGTACCCCGAGCAGCACCTCGGCGCCGGGGGCGAGGTCCGCGGGCGAGCGGTGGCGGGCGACGACGAGCGGCGTGCCGTCGTGGCCGCCGGCGTCGGCGCGCACCTGCACCCGGTCGGCGCCCACGGACGTCACGGTGGCGGGCACGAGGTTGCACTGGCCCAGGAAGGAGGCCGTGAACGCGGTGGCGGGCTGGTCGTACAGGTCCTCGGGGCGGCCGAGCTGCTCGATGCGCCCGGCGTTCATCACCGCGACGGTGTCGGCCATGGTCATGGCCTCCTCCTGGTCGTGGGTGACGTGGATGAAGGTGATGCCGACCTCGGTCTGGATGCGCTTGAGCTCGACCTGCATCTGCCGCCGGAGCTTGAGGTCCAGCGCGCCGAGCGGCTCGTCGAGCAGCAGCACCTCGGGCCGGTTGACGACCGCGCGGGCGAGGGCGACGCGCTGCTGCATGCCGCCGGACAGCTGGGACGGCTTCTTGGACGCGACCTGGGCGAGCTCGACGAGCTCGAGGGCCTCCATGGCCCGGGCCTTCGCGTCGGGCACCTTGCGCCGGCGCAGGCCGAACATGACGTTGGCCAGGACGTCCAGGTGCGGGAACAGCGCGTAGGACTGGAACACCGTGTTGACCGGGCGCTGGTAGGGCTTGGCGTACGTGACGTCGGAGCCGCCGATGGTGATGGTGCCGGCGGTCGGGTGCTCCAGCCCCGCGACCATCCGCAGCGTCGTCGTCTTGCCGCAGCCGGACGGGCCGAGCAGGGCGAAGAACGAGCCGGCGGGCACGTCGAGGTCGATCCCGTCCACCGCGACCGCCTCGCCGAACTCCTTGCGGACGCCGCGCAGGAGCAGCCCGGAGCCCGAGCCTGCGGCGGACGGGGCGGCCCCAGGGGCCGCGGCGGTGGTCGAGGACCTCGAGGTCGCTGAGGGTGCGGTCGTCACCGACCTATCACCTCCTGGAACTGCGCGGAGAAGTCGCTCTCCTCGGCGGCGGTGAGGCTGCGGGTGACGTAGACGTTGGAGAGGAACTCCTCGGTCGGGAAGATGAACGGGTTCTCGGCGAGCTCGGGGTCGATGGCGACCATCGCCTCCTGCGCTCCCTCGACCGGGCAGACGTAGTTGACCCAGGCGGCCACCTGAGCGGCGACCTCGGGGTCGTAGTAGTAGTTCATGAGCGTCTCGGCGTTGGTCTTCCGGGGGCTGCCGACCGGCACCATCATGTTGTCGGTCCAGAGCATCCCGCCGGCGTCGGGGATCGCGAAGCCCCACCTGTCGCCGTTCTCGAAGTTGATCTGCGTGATGTCCCCGGACCAGCCGACGCAGGCGATCGCGTCCCCGGAGACCAGGTCCTCCTTGTAGGAGTTGCCGACCACCTGGCGGATCTGGCCGCTGGACACCTGCTCCTCCAGCACCTCCAGCGCCGCGCCGAAGTCGTCGGCCGACCAGTCGCCGGACACGTCGACCCCCTGCTCGAGCAGGAGCAGGCCCATGGTGTCGCGCATCTCGTCGAGGACCTCGACCCGGCCCTTGAGCTCGGGGCGCCACAGGTCGCTGACGGACGTGAGCCCGTCGGGCAGCTCGTCCTTGTTCCAGGCGATGCCGGAGAAGCCGGACTGCCAGGGCAGCGAGTGCGCGCGACCCGGGTCGAAGTCGATGTCCTGGAGGTTGGCGAGCATGTTGGTCTTGTTCGGGAGGTTCGCCTCGTCGAGCTCCTGGGTGTAGCCGAGACGGATCATCCGCCCGGCCATCCAGTCGGTGAGGACGACGACGTCCTGGCCGATGTCGTCGCCGTTGGCGAGCTGGCCCTGCACGCGGCCGTAGAAGGAGTCGTTGCTGTCGATGTCCTCGGAGTAGGTGACGGCGATGCCGGTCTGCTCCTGGAACGCCTCGAGGCTGGGGTAGGTCTCGCCGTCCTCGGCCAGGTCGAGGTACAGCGTCCAGTTGGCCCAGTTGAGGGTGGGGTCCTCGGCGGAGACGTCCTGCGCCGGGGAGGGGCGGGCGCCGGCGGAGCCGCCCCCGGACGGGGTGCCGCCGGTGCCGCAGGCGGCGAGCCCGAGACCGAGGCCCGCGGCGGCGCCGCCGCGCAGCACCTGGCGGCGGACGAGCTGCGCCCGGGCGAGCGCCCCCCCCCCCCGGGTGAGGGGGCGGGGGTCAGGCCGGCGGCCACGCACG
>NZ_JBBEOI010000043.1 GCF_037860755.1 Aquipuribacter hungaricus
CACCGGGCGCCGTCCTGCTCTGGTCCGACCGCCCCGGCACGCCCGCCGACCGCGACGCCCTGCTCGGCACCGGCCTCCCCGTCGTGCTCGCGGGCCCCACGCTGCACGCCGGCACCGGGGTGTGGGCCGAGTGCGCCGGCCTGGTCGTCACCGCGCCGACCCCGGTGCACGACGTCCGCGTCCGCCCCGGCGCGCAGGCCGGGTCGCTCGCGGACCGCCTCCTCGACCACGGCCACGGCGCCGGCTCCCACCTGGGCGAGCACGTGCACGTCCGGGACCGGGTGCTCGCCGTGGACAAGGTCGCCGACGACGTCGACGTGCTCCTCACCGCCACCCTCGGCCTCACCCTGCACCCGGTGGCCGTCCGGCGCGGGCCCGTCGTCGCCTGGACCCTCGGCACCACGCCCGGGGCCGTGCAGGCGCCGGCCTTCCTCCGCCTCCTGCGTGCCACGCTGCACGGCCTGGTCGGCACGGCGGCGCCCGTCGCGCCGGTGCGGGCGGGGCTGCTGGGCTACGGCGCCATCGGCCACGAGCACTCCGCGGCGTTCCGGGCCGTCCCGGGCCTGGAGCTCGCCGCCGTCTGCGACCGCTCCCCCGCCCGGCTCGACGCGGCGAGCGGCCAGGTCGAGGGCCTGCGGACGACGACCGACCCCGCCGCGCTCGTCGAGGACCCGGACGTCGACCTCGTCGTGGTGTCGACCCCGCCCGACACCCACGCCACCTGGGCGCTGCGCGCGCTGCGGGCGGGCAAGCACGTCGTGGTGGAGAAGCCGTTCGCCATCCGCACCGAGGAGGCCGACGCGGTCCTCGCCGAGGCCGAGGCGGCCGGGCTGCTCGCCGTCGTCTACCAGAACCGCCGCTGGGACCCCGACCACCTGGCCGTCCGCGCCGCCGTCCGCGACGGCCGGCTCGGCGAGGTGTTCCATCTGGAGACCTTCGTCGGCGGCTACGGCCACCCCTGCAACCTCTGGCACTCCGACGCCGACGCCTCCGGCGGCGCCTTCTACGACTGGGGTGCCCACGTGCTCGACCAGGTGCTCGACCTCGTCCCGACGGCCGTGGAGCACGTCACCGCGACCACCCACAAGCGCCGCTGGTTCGACGTCACCAACGCCGACCACAGCCGCGTCCTCCTGCGCTTCGTCGACGGCACCGAGGCGGAGTTCGTCCACTCCGACCTGGCCGCCGCCCTCAAGCCGCGCTGGTACGTGCTGGGCACCGAGGGCGCGCTGGTCGGCAGCTGGCGGACCGAGAAGGTCGTGGCCCGCTCCGCCGTCGGCACCCTCGACGAGGACGTCATGGCCCCCGCGGACTCCCCGCCCGTGCTCGACCTCCACGGCGCCGACGGCTCGGTGACCCGCCTGGCCCAGCCCGGCCCGCCGCCCCACCCGTTCCACCGCGAGCTCGCCGACGCCCTGCTGCTCGGCCTGCCGATGTCGGTGACCGGGGAGACGAGCAGGCGCGTGCTCGCCGTCATGGAGGCCGCCACCGAGTCCGCCGCGACCGGCGGCCGCCCGGTGGAGCCCCGGTGACCGGCGGCCTGGTCACCGGCGCGAGCGTCGGCTTCGGCTTCCTCGGCGCCGGGACCATCGCCCGGACCGCCCTGGCCCCGGCCGTGCACGCCGCGGACGGTGCCCACCTGCAGGCGGCCGCGGCCCGCGACGCCTCGCGCGCGGTGGCCCTGGAGCCCTCGGGACGCTCCTACGACGACTACGCCGCGCTCCTGGCGGACGACACCGTCGACGTCGTCTACGTCTCCCTCGCCAACGACGCCCACGCGCCGTGGACGGTCGCCGCCCTCGAGGCCGGCAAGCACGTGCTGTGCGAGAAGCCGCTCGGCCTCGACCCCGCCGAGGTCCGCCGGATGACCGACGCGGCGGCCGCGGCCGACCGGCTGCTCGTCGAGGCCTGGTGGTACCGCTGGCACCCGCGCACCCTGCGGGCCGTCGAGCTCGTGCGCTCGGGTGCGCTCGGCCGGGTGCACCGCGTGGAGGCCGACTTCTCCTTCGACGGCGACCCCGACGGCATGTCCGGCAACTACCGGCTGGACCCGGCCAAGGGCGGCGGCGCCCTGTACGACGTCGGCTGCTACGCCGTGGACGCCGCCCGCTGGGCGCTCGGTGCGGACGCGCTCGAGGTCGTCAGCGCCGAGGGCGAGGTCCGCGGCGGCGTCGACCTGCGCGCCTCGGCGCGCCTGTCCGGCCCCGGCGGCACGGTCGCCGACGTCCGCTGCGGCATCCGGGGCCGCGACGAGCAGCTGGTCGCGGTGTACGGCGAGGACGCCACCCTCGTGCTCGGCCGGCCGTCGTTCACGGCCAAGGACGAGCCCGTCGCCCTGCACGTCGTCCCGGTGACCCGCCAGGCCGGGCCGGAGCCCCAGGCCCCTGCGGACGACCTGCGGCCGGGGACCGCACCCGGCGACGCCCCCCGGCAGGAGGCCCCGGCGCCGCTGGTCGTGCGCGCGGACCGGCGGACCGAGGAGTTCGCCGCGGTGGACCCCTACCGGCTCATGGTCGAGGCGCTCTCGCGGGCCGTCCGGGGCGAGGACGAGTGGCTGCCCACCGCGCAGGACAGCCTCGACATCGCCCTCGTGCTGGAGCAGGCGCGGACCCAGGTCCACGCGGCGGGGGGCGCACGGTGAGCGAGCCGTACGAGGAGGTCGTCGACGTCGGCGGCACGTCGCTGGCCGTCCGCGTCCACCCGGCCGACGTCGTCGCCGAGGGCGGCCACGCGCGCGCAGGGGCGGTCCTGGTCCACGGCCTGGCCTCCAACGCCCGGATGTGGGACGCGTGCGCCGTGGCGCTGGCCGCGGCCGGCGTCACCTCCGTCGCCCCGGACCTGCGCGGCCACGGTCGCAGCACCGGCCTCACCGAGACCCGCGACGGCGCCACCGGCCTCGCCGCGGACCAGGGCTCGGCGCCCGACCGGCCGTACGGCACGTCCCCCGCGGCGGCCGACGTCGAGGCGGTCGTCGCGCACTTCCAGCTCGACGGCACGGTCCCCCCGCCCGTCGTCCTCGCCGGCCAGTCGTGGGGCGGCAACGTCGTCCTCACGGTGGCCGCGGAGCACGCCGGCCAGGTCGACGCCCTCGCGCTCGTCGACGGCGGCTGGCTCCGGTTCGACGGCGACGAGCCGTTCGAACAGCTGTGGCAGCGGCTGCGCCCGCCGGTGTGGGGCGACGTCACCCGCGAGCAGGTCGAGGAGCGCATCGGCTCGGCCGTCGCGGCGTGGGGACCGCACGCGCTGCCGGCCGTGATGGCCAACCTCACCACCGACGAGCACGGGCACGTCCGCAACGTCCTCGACGTCGCCGTGCACGAGCAGATCCTCCGGTCCGTGCACGCGGCCGACCCCCGGTCGCTGTACCCGCACGTCGGGGTGCCCGTGCTGCTCGCCCCGGCCGGCGGCCCGGCCTCCGCGCTGGTCGAGGAGGCCCTCGAGGGCATCCCCGACGCCCGGCTGCGCCGCTACGAGGGCGCACACCACGACCTGCACCTCCAGCACCCGGAGCGCCTCGCGCGCGACCTGCTCGACCTCGTGGACGAGATCAGCCTCGCCACCCTGCCCTCGGAGGGGACCTCGTGAGCCGTCTCGTCGTCATGGGGTCCGGCGAGACCGCGCCCACCATGGTCCGCACCCACCGCGCCGTCCTCGCCAGCACCTTCGACGGGCAGCCCGTCACGCCGGGGACGGCCCTCGCGCTGGACACCACGTTCGGGTTCCAGGACAACGCCGACGACCTCGTCGCGAAGACCCTGCAGTACTTCGTCCAGAGCGTCGGCAGCCCTGTCGAGACGGCGACCTGGCGCCGCGCGGACGGCCCGGCCGCCGAGGCCGAGCGCACCCTCGCCCGGCTGGGCCGGGCACGCTGGCTGTTCGCCGGCCCGGGCAGCCCGACGTACGCGCTGCGGCAGTGGCAGGGCACCGGGGTCGCCGCCGCCATGACGGACGTCGTGCGCCGCGGCGGCACCCTGGTCGTGGGGTCCGCGGCCGCCTGCACCGTCGGCTCGCACGCGGTCCCCGTCTACGAGATCTACAAGGCCGGGGCGGACCTGGGCTGGGCCGACGGTCTCGACGTCCTCGGCGCCGTCACCGGTGTCCGCGCCGCGGTCGTCCCGCACTTCGACAACGCCGAGGGCGGCGGCTACGACACGCGCTACTGCTACCTCGGCGCGGCAAGGCTCGCCGCGATGGAGCAGATGCTCCCCGACGACGTCGGCGTCCTGGGCGTCGACGAGCACACCGCGCTGCTCGTCGACACCGCGGCGGGCACGGCGACCGTCGCCGGCAACGGCGTGGTCACGCTGCGGCACCGCGACAGCGTCGTCGTGCTCGAGGCGGGTCGCACCGTCGAGCTGGGGGCCGTGGCGGACGCGGTCGCCGGCCGTGGGCACGCCGAGCCCGGGGCGGCCCCGCCGGTCCCGGTCCAGGGCGGACAGCCGGCAGGTGACGGCGCCACGGCGGCGGACGCATCGGGTCCGGTGCCGTCGCTGCGGGTCGCCGTCGACGCCGAGCGCGACCGGTTCGAGGCGGCGATGCTGGCCAAGGACGTCGAGACCGCGGTCGCGAGCGCGCTGGACACGGAGCAGGCGCTGCAGGACTGGTCGGGCGACACCCTGGAGTCCGACGACCGCGACCACGCCCGGCTCGTGCTGCGCGCGATGCTCGTCCGCCTCGGCGAGCTCGCCGTCACCGGCGCGGCCGACCCGCGCGAGGCGGTGGCCAAGTACGTCGAGCTGCTGCTCGCGCTGCGGGCGCGGGCCAGGGCGGCCAAGGACTTCGCCACGTCCGACGACGTCCGCGACGGTCTCGCCCGGCTCGGCGTCGAGGTCCGGGACGCCCCCGGCGGCGCCGAGTGGGTCCTCGGGGAGCGCCTCCCCGCCTGAGGGCTTCACCGGACCGCCCGAGCCCCCTTCTGCGAGGGGTCGGCTCCGGCCGAGGTCGGTAGTCCTGCACTGACCACCTGTCCAGGCTGGACAGGTGGTCAGTGCCGTCCTCACATCCGGCGGCGAGCCTGGACGGACCTGCACCGCCCCCGTCGTCCGGGGTCAGGCGTCCGGCGTCGCCGCGGGCTCCTCGCCCACCCCGGCGTAGGCCACCACCACGGGCGCGTGGTCGCTGAACCGCGCGTCGTAGGTCGCGGCGCGGTCGACCTCGGCGGACCGGGCGCGGTCGGCGAGCGACTCCGTGGCCACGTGGACGTCGATCCGCCAGCCCGCGTCGGTGTCGAACGCCTGGCCCCGCCACGACCACCACGAGTACGGGCCGTCGACGTCGCCGGCCAGCGAGCGCGCCACGTCGACCCAGCCGGAGGCGTACCAGGCATCGAGGACCGCGCGCTCCTCGGGCAGGAAGCCGGCCTTGGTCCGGTTGCCCTTCCAGTTCTTGATGTCGCGTTCGGTATGCCCGATGTTGATGTCGCCGCAGACGACCACGGGCGGGCCGCCCGCGTCCTCCTGCGCCCGCAGCGCCCCCAGCCGCACGCTGACCGCCGCGAGGAAGCGGACCTTGTCCACCTGCCGCTCGGTCCCCGCCTCGCCGGAGTGCACGTAGACGCTCACCACGCGCACCGCGTCGGCACCCTCGCCGACGGTCGCCTCGACCCAGCGGCCGGCCGTCTCGAACCCCGGCAGCGTCGTCACGACGTCGCGCAGCGGGGTGCGCGCCGCGACCGCGACGCCCGAGCGGCCGCGCTGGGCGCAGACCGCCTCGTCGACGTGCCAGCCCTCCCCCAGCGTCTCCGCGACGGTGTCCGCGTCGGCGCGCACCTCCTGCAGCAGGAGCACGTCCGGCTGCCTCTGCTCGAGCCACGCGGGCATCCCGCGGCGGTGGGCGGCACGGATGCCGTTGACGTTGACGCTCGCGACGACCAGCACGAGCGGCCACCCTAGGGTGGACCCATGACGGTCGCCGACGACGCCCTGGCCCTCACCGACGACCTGGTCCGGCTGCGCCACCGCCTCCACCGCCAGCC
Source organism: Aquipuribacter hungaricus (assembly GCF_037860755.1). NCBI lineage: Bacteria > Bacillati > Actinomycetota > Actinomycetes > Micrococcales > Intrasporangiaceae > Aquipuribacter > Aquipuribacter hungaricus. The sequence continues at coordinate 5,975 of NZ_JBBEOI010000043.1, forward strand.
CGAGATCGGCCTGGACCTGCCCCGCACGCAGGCCACGGTCCTGGAGGCCCTGTCCGGCCTGGACCTGGAGATCACCACCGGTAAGGCGCTGTCGAGCGTCACCGCGGTGCTGCGGGGCGAGGGCACCGTGGGGCGCAGGGGGCCGGGTGCCAAGCCGGGCCGACGACCCGTCGTCCTGCTCCGCGCCGACATGGACGCCCTGCCGGTGCACGAGGAGCTCGACGTCCCCTACCGGAGCGAGGTCGACGGGGTCATGCACGCGTGCGGCCACGACCTGCACGTGACCTCGCTCGTCGGTGCGGCCCACCTGCTCGCCGCGCAGCGTGACAGCCTGCCCGGTGACGTCGTCCTCATGTTCCAGCCGGGCGAGGAGGGCTGGGACGGTGCCGGTCTGATGATCTCCGAGGGCGTGCTCGACGCCGCCGGCCGCCGCGCCGACGCCGCCTACGCGCTGCACGTGATGTCCGGGCTCGCGCCGCAGGGGCAGGTCTTGAGCCGGCCCGGGCCGCTGCTCGCGGCCAGCGACGGGCTCTTCGTCACCCTGCACGGGCGCGGCGGGCACGGCTCTGCCCCGCACAACGCCGCCGACCCGGTCCCCGCCATCGGCGAGATCGTCATGGGGGCGCAGGCTGTCGCAGGCCGCGTGGTGGGCCCGTTCCAGACCGGTCTGGTGACCTTCGGCAAGGTCAAGGCCGGTACCCGGCGCAACATCATCCCGGCCACGGCCTACGCCGAGGCGACCATCCGCACCGTCGACCCCGCCGTCCGCGAGAAGCTCCGCGACGCGCTGGTCCGCTACTGCGAGGGCGTGGCCGCCGCGCACGGGCTCACGGCCGAGGTCCGCTTCGAGCCGGAGTACCCCGTCACCGTCAACGACGCCGGTGAGTTCGCCTTCGTCCGCGAGACGCTGACGGAGCTGTTGGGCGAGGGCCGCTTCGGCGAGATGCCCGACCCGATCGCCGGTGCCGAAGACTTCAGCCGGGTGATCGCCGAGGTCCCGGGGGTCATGGTGTTCCTGGGCGCGGCGCTCGAGGGCCGCGACTGGCAGACGGCGCCGGACAACCACTCGGCGCTGGCCGGCTTCGACGACGCCGTCCTCCCGTCGGGCGCAGCCCTGCTGGCAGCCCTCGCCGAGCGGCGCCTCACCCAGCTCGCCGGCTGAGGCGCCTGCCCGGCGGGGCCGGGCGCGTGCCTCAGGTGTAGCGCTTGCCCTTCTGCAGGAGCGCGGCCTGGCCGTCGACGTCGGCCATCTCGTTGAGGACCTCGACGTTCCAGCCGCCGCCGCCCCGGGTGACCTTGGCCATGAAGATGGTGCTCTTGCGGGTGTCGTCGATCGGGACGCTGAACACGTCGAGCACCTGGTGCTGGCCGCCGCTGGTGTCGACCAGGTGGCAGTCCGCGCCGGCGATGCTGGCGAACGAGACGCCCTTCTTGAAGGCGTTGAGGGTGAAGACCAGGCTCGAGATGTTGGCCTGCACCTGGTCCAGCGTCGCGGTGATGGACTCGTCGATGCCGTCGCCCTTGCCGGTGCGGTTGTCGCCGCTGTGCGCGAGCGCACCGTTGTAGAGGCTCATGGAGTCGAAGCCGCACACCCGGACACCGGCGCCCGTGTTGTCGTACACCAGGCAGGCCAGGTCGAGGTCGACGCCCTTGGCCCGCGCGAAGCGCCCGGCCAGGCCCTTCTTGCCGCCGGTCGAGTTGTCCCACCCGACCCCGACGAAGAGCTGGCTGACGGGGGTGCCCGCGGCGTCGACGAGCGACTGGGGGCGTCCCTTCACGAGAGACATGGACACAGGTGCGCTCCTTCGACGGGGTGGTCCGGCGGCGTCACCCTAGCCAGCGGGTGACGCCGACCGTGGGATGTCCACAGCCCGGCGACCCGGACGGGCGAACCGTCTCCCGACCGGGTGCGAGAAGGGTCCCCCTCAGCCGAGCGCGCGCTCGGCCGAGTCGACGACGTTGGCCAGCAGCATGGCGCGCGTCATCGGCCCCACCCCGCCGGGCATGGGTGCGATCCAGCCCGCGACCTCGGCCACGCCGGGGTCGACGTCGCCGACCAGACGTGACTTCCCCGTCGCCTCGTCGACGACGCGGGTGACGCCGACGTCGAGCACGGCGGCGCCCGGCTTCACCCAGCCGGGCTGGATCATCCCGGCCGCGCCCGCGGCGGCCACGACCACGTCGGCGCGGCGGACCACGTCGGCCAGGTCGCGGGTGCGGGTGTGCGTAAGCGTCACCGTCGCGTCGATGCCCTTGCGGGTGAGCAGCAGCCCGAGGTGCCGGCCGACGGTGACGCCGCGGCCGACGACCACGACGTCCGCGCCGGACAGCGGCACGCCGTAGCGGCCGAGCAGCTCGACGATCCCGCGCGGCGTGCACGGCAGCGGCGAGGTGATGTCTCCGGACACCTGCAGCACGAGGCGCCCGAGGTTGGTCGGGTGGAGCCCGTCCGCGTCCTTGCCCGGGTCGACGGCCTCGAGCACGGCCTGCTGGTCGAGCCCCGCGGGCAGCGGCAGCTGCACGATGTAGCCGGTGCACGACGGGTCGGCGTTGAGTCGTGCCACGGCCGCGAGCACGTCGGCCTGCGAGGCGTCGGCCGGCAGGTCCTCGCGGACCGAGGTGATGCCGACCTCGGCGCAGTCGCGGTGCTTGCCGGCGACGTAGGACGCCGAGCCCGGGTCCTCGCCGACGAGCAGCGTGCCGAGGCCCGGGACGACGCCGCGGCCGCGCAGCACCGCGACCCGCTCGGTGAGCTCGCCCCGGATCGCCGCCGCGGTCGCCTTCCCGTCGAGGAGCTGCGCGCTGCTCACGCCGTCGGGCCGACGGAGGTGTAGAGCGGGAACTTCTCCGTGAGGACGTCGACGCGCTGGCGCAGCGCGGCCACGTCGGAGGCGGGGTCGAACGCGCCCGCGACGATGTCGGCGACCTCGGTGAACTCGGCGTCGCCGAAGCCGCGGGTGGCCAGCGCGGGCGTGCCCAGCCGGACGCCGCTGGTGACCATCGGCGGGCGGGGGTCGAACGGCACGGCGTTGCGGTTGGCGGTGATGCCGGACTCGTGGAGCCGGTCCTCGGCCTGGCGGCCGTCGAGCTGGCTGTTGCGCAGGTCGGCCAGGACGAGGTGGACGTCGGTGCCTCCGGTGACCACGTCGACGCCGGTGGCGCGGGCGTCGTCGGCCAGGAGCCGGTCGGCGAGGATCGACGCGCCCCGCAGCGTGCGCTCCTGCTTCTCCTTGAACTCCGGGGTCATGGCCAGCTTGAACGCCACCGCCTTGGCCGCGATGACGTGCATGAGCGGCCCGCCCTGCTGGCCGGGGAAGACGCCCGAGTCGATCTTCTTGGCGAGGTCGGCCTGGCACAGGATGATCCCGGCGCGCGGGCCGGTGAGCGTCTTGTGCGTCGTGGAGGTGACGACGTGCGCGTGGGGCACCGGCGAGGGGTGCACCCCCGCGGCGACGAGGCCGGCGAAGTGGGCCATGTCGACGAGCAGGTAGGCCCCCACCTCGTCGGCGATCGCGCGGAAGGCGGCGAAGTCGAGGTGGCGGGGGTACGCCGACCAGCCCGCGATGATCATCTTGGGCCGGCGCTCGAGGGCGACCTGGCGCACCTGGTCCATGTCGATGCGGTGGTCGGCCTCGGAGACGCCGTACGTCGCCGCGTCGTAGAGCATGCCGGAGAAGTTGAGGCGCATGCCGTGGGTGAGGTGGCCGCCGTGGGCCAGGTCGAGGCCGAGGATCGTGTCGCCGGGGGTGAGCAGCTTCTGCAGCACGGCCGCGTTGGCGCTGGCGCCCGAGTGCGGCTGGACGTTGGCGTGCTCGGCGCCGAACAGCTGCTTGGCGCGCTCGCGGGCGAGCTCCTCGGCCACGTCGACCTGCTCGCAGCCGCCGTAGTACCGCTTGCCGGGGTACCCCTCGGCGTACTTGTTGGTGAGCACGCTGCCCTGGGCCTGCAGGACGGCGCGCGGCGCGAAGTTCTCGCTGGCGATCATCTCGAGCGTGCCGCGCTGGCGGTCCGCCTCGCCGTCGAGGACGGCGGCGATCTCCGGGTCGATCTCGGACAGGGGGGCATCGGTGACGTCGTAGGACATCGAGCACTCTCCACGGAGTCTGGTCTGTCCCTGGGCCCAGGCGAACGACCCCAGCAGGCTGCCTTGCCGCTCCCCGGGGGTGACCCCCTGAACGCCAGTCGCGGTGCTCGGAGCCTAGCAAGCCCTGCGTACGCTCAGCCCCCGTGACCGCCTCCCCCACCGGCCGCCCGGCCGCGAGCACGACCGCCAGCGCGACAGCGAGCACGAGCACGCCGGCGGCGGAGCCGCACTACGTCCTCACCCTGTCCTGCCCCGACCGGCCCGGCATCGTCCACGCGGTCACCGGCGCGCTGCTGCGCCACCACGCGAACGTCACCGAGTCGCAGCAGTTCGGGGACCCGGACACCCGGCTGTTCTTCCTGCGCGTGCAGTTCACGTGCTCGGCGGACCCGGCCAGGCTCGACGCGGCGCTGCGCGGGGCGGCCGAGGAGTTCGACTTCGACTGGCAGCTGCACCCGCTGAGCAGCCCCGTCCGCACGCTCATCATGGTGAGCCGGGCCGGGCACTGCCTCAACGACCTGCTGTACCGCCACCGCGCGGGCCGGCTGCCGATCGACCCCGTCGCCGTGGTGAGCAACCACGAGGACCTCGCCGGCCTGGCCGGGTTCTACGAGGTGCCCTTCAGCCACGTCCCGGTGACCCCGGGCGACCCCGCCTCCAAGGACGCCGCCGAGGAGCGGCTGCTGCGCACCGTCGACGAGCTCGACGTCGAGCTCGTCGTGCTCGCCCGCTACATGCAGGTGCTGAGCCCCCGGGTGTGCGAGGCGCTGGCGGGCCGGGCCATCAACATCCACCACTCGTTCCTGCCGAGCTTCGCCGGCGCGCGGCCGTACCACCAGGCCCACACCCGCGGCGTCAAGCTCATCGGGGCGACGGCCCACTACGTCACCGCCGACCTCGACGAGGGCCCGATCATCGAGCAGGACGTCGAGCGGGTCGACCACTCCCACGCCGTCGACGACCTGGTCGGGCTGGGCCAGGACCTGGAGTGCCGGGCACTGGCCCGGGCGGTGCGCTGGCACGCCGAGCGACGCGTCCTCGTCGACCGCAACCGGACCGTCGTCTTCCGCTGACCCGCAGGGGAGGCGCGGGGCCCGCGCCGGCCCGCCCCGGTCCCCCGGCGCGGGCCGCACGCCGTCCGCGCTAGATGACCACCCAGACCGCCAGGGCGATGACGAAGGCGGTGAGCCCCAGCGTCGTCTCCATGACCGTCCACGTCTTCAGCGTCGTCTTCTCGTCCATGCCGAAGAACCGGCTGACGAGCCAGAAGCCCGAGTCGTTGACGTGGCTGAGCACGGTCGCACCGGCCGCGATGGCCATGACGAGGAGCACCCGGTGCAGCTCGCCCACGCCCTCGGTCGCCTCGACGGCGGGGGCGATGAGGCCGGCCGCGGTGGTCAGCGCCACGGTCGCCGAGCCCTGCGCGACGCGCAGCGCGGTGGCGATGATGAAGGCCGCGACGATGAGCGGCAGGCCGAGGTCGGCCAGGGAGTCCGACAGCGCCGCGCCGATGCCCGAGGTGCGGAGCACGCCACCGAACATCCCGCCGGCGCCGGTGATGAGGATGATCGAGCAGATCGGGCCGAGGGAGTCGTTGAGCAGGCCCTCGACGTCGCCCCAGCTGCGGCCCTGGCGGCGTCCCAGGACGACGATGGACACCAGCAGCGTGATGAGCAGCGCGATCGGCGTCTGGCCGAGCAGGACGAGCACGCGGGCCGGCAGCACCTCGTTGTCGAAGACCCCCGCCGTGCCGAGGGTGGTGATGACGGTGTTGAGACCGATGAGCACGAGCGGGAGCAGGAGGAGGCCGAGCACGGTGCCGAAGGACGGCAGCGCGGTCTCGGTGCCCGTGCGGGAGGCTGTGGCGAGCGCGCTCGCGCCGCCGGGCGCCCCGTGCCCGCCGCTGCGGTCGTCGTCCCCGCCGCCGGGGGCGTCGGAGTAGTCGGACACCCGGGAGTCGGAGCGGCCCATCTCCAGCGGCGTGGGGATGTCGAACCGTCGCCCGGCCCAGCGGGAGAACAGGTACACGCCGACGTACCAGGACGGGATCGCCACGAGCAGGCCGACGAACAGGGTGAGCCCGACGTCGGCGCCGAGCAGCTCGGAGGCGGCGACCGGACCCGGGTGGGGCGGCACGAGAGCGTGCATGGCGGCGAAAGCGCCCGCGGCGGGCAGCGCGTAGAACAGCAGCGAGCCGCCGAAGCGGCGAGCGACGGTGAGGATGATCGGCAGGAACACCACGAGGCCGGCGTCGAAGAAGATCGGGAAGCCGAACACGAGCGAGGCCACACCGAGGGCGAGCGGGGCCCGCTTCTCGCCGAAGCGTGCGATGAGGGTGTCGGCGAGCACCTGCGCCCCGCCGGTCACCTCGAGCAGCCGCCCGATCATCACGCCGAAGCCGACGAGCAGCGCCACCGAGGCCAGGGTCGTGCCGAAGCCGCCCAGCAGCGCGGCCGGGACGTCGGCGAGCGGGATGCCCGTCGCCAGCGCGGTGAGGAAGCTGACGAGCACGAGCGCGATGAACGCGTGCAGCTTGAAGCGGATGACGAGCAGCAGCAGCAGCGCGACCGCGGCGGCGGCGATGAGGAGCAGCACGGGTGCCGACCAGACGGGCTCGATGGCTTCGATCATGGGGGGAACCGTGTCGGGGCCGTGGCCCCGGTGGCAACCCCCCGCGCCGGGGCGGACTACCTCAGAAGCCGCAGACCGCCAGCGCCTGGCGCAGGAGGGTGCCCTGCCCGCCGACCATCTCGGCCTGCAGGTGCGGGTCCGCCGCCTCCTCCGGGGTCACCCAGGTGAGCTCGAGCGCGTCCTGCTGCGGGTGGCAGTCCCCCTCGACCGGCACGACGAACGCCAGCGACACCGCGTGCTGGCGGGGGTCGTGGAACGGCGTGACGCCCGGCACCGGGAAGTACTCCGCGACCGTGAACGGCTGCGGGGCGGCCGGCAGCTTGGGCAGGGCGAGCGGGCCGAGGTCCTTCTCCAGGTGGCGCAGCAGCGCCGTGCGCACCCGCTCGGCGTACAGCACCCGCCCGGTGACCAGGGCCCGGCTGATCTCGCCGTGCCCGGTCACGCGCAGCAGCAGGCCGAAGGAGGTGACCGTGCCGCTCTCGTCCACCCGGACCGGGAGGGCGTCGACGTAGAGGATCGGCAGCCGCTCCCGGGCCTGCTCGAGGTCCTCGCGGCTCAGCCACTGGCTGCCCGCCTCGGTGACGACGTCCGTCATGCGCTGCCCCTCTCTCGACGACGGCCCGCACCCGGGGCGGGTGCGGGCCGTCGGTGTCCGCTGTGGTCGTGCTGGTGGTGCGGGCCGTGCGGGTGCCCCTGCTCAGGCGAGCTTGCGAGCCAGGTTCTCGTCGAGCGCGCCGAGGAAGTCCTCGGTCGTCAGGTACGCCTGCTCCTTGCTGATGAGCAGCGCGAGGTCCTTGGTCATCTGGCCGGCCTCGACGGTCTCGACCACGACCTGCTCCAGCGCCTGCGCGAAGCCGGTCACCTCGGGGGTGCTGTCCAGCGCGCCCCGGTGCGCCAGGCCCCGGGTCCAGGCGTAGATCGACGCGATCGGGTTGGTCGAGGTGGGCTTGCCCTGCTGGTGCTGGCGGAAGTGGCGCGTCACGGTGCCGTGCGCCGCCTCGGCCTCCATGGTGCGGCCGTCCGGGGTCATGAGCACGCTGGTCATGAGGCCCAGCGAACCGAAGCCCTGCGCGACGGTGTCGGACTGGACGTCGCCGTCGTAGTTCTTGCACGCCCAGACGTAGCCGCCCTCCCACTTCATGGCCGCGGCGACCATGTCGTCGATGAGGCGGTGCTCGTAGGTGAGGCCGGCCGCGTCGAAGTCGGCCTTGAACTCGCGCTCGAAGACGTCGGCGAAGATGTCCTTGAAGGCGCCGTCGTAGGCCTTGAGGATCGTGTTCTTCGTCGACAGGTAGACCGGGTAGCCGCGGTTGAGGCCGTAGGACAGGGACGCGCGGGCGAAGTCCTCGATGGACTTGTTGAAGTTGTACATGCCCATGGCGACGCCCCCGCCCTCGGGCATCTTCACGACCTCGTGCTCGACCGGCGCAGAGCCGTCGGCCGGGGTGTACGTGATGGTCACGGTGCCGGCGCCGGGGACGCGGAAGTTCGTCGCCTTGTACTGGTCGCCGTGGGCGTGGCGGCCGATGATGATCGGCTTGGTCCAGCCCGGCACCAGGCGCGGGATGTTGCTGATGATGATGGGCTCGCGGAAGACGACCCCGCCGAGGATGTTACGGATCGTGCCGTTGGGCGAGACCCACATCTTCTTGAGGCCGAACTCCTCGACGCGCGCCTCGTCGGGGGTGATGGTCGCGCACTTGACCCCGACGCCGTGCTCCTGGATGGCGTGGGCGGCGTCGATGGTCACCTGGTCGTCGGTGGCGTCGCGGTGCTCGATGCCCAGGTCGAAGTACCTCAGGTCGACGTCGAGGTACGGGTGGATCAGGCGGTCCTTGATGAACTGCCAGATGATCCGCGTCATCTCGTCGCCGTCGAGCTCGACGACCGGACCTTCGACCTTGATCTTCGCCATGCGCTGAGACTTCTCCTCGTCGGGGGGCGTGTGCCGTGACGAGACTAACCAACACCGGGCCCGTCCCCAGCCGCTGCGCGGGCCGGCAGCCGCTAGCGTCGTCGGCGGTGCCGCGCGAGCGCACCCGCAGCCGACCCGACTCGTCGAGGAGATCGTCGTGACCACCGCCCCCAGCCAGAGCCAGAGCCCCGTGACCGTCGCCGTCACCGGTGCCGCCGGGCAGATCGGCTACAGCCTGCTGTTCCGCATCGCCAGCGGCGCCATGCTCGGCCCGAGCACCCCGGTCCGCCTGCGGCTGCTGGAGATCACGCCTGCGCTCGGCGCCGCCCAGGGCGTCGCCATGGAGCTCGACGACTGCGCGTTCCCGCTGCTGTCCGGCATCGACATCTCCGACGACCCGGCCGTCGCCTTCGACGGCGCGCAGGTGGCGCTGCTCGTCGGCTCCCGCCCCCGCACCAAGGGCATGGAGCGCGGCGACCTGCTGTCGGCCAACGGCGCCATCTTCACCGGGCAGGGCAAGGCCCTCAACGACCACGCCGCGGACGACCTCAAGGTGCTCGTCGTCGGCAACCCCGCCAACACCAACGCCCTCATCGCCATGAACAACGCCCCGGACGTCCCGCGCGAGCGGTTCACGGCCATGACCCGCCTGGACCACAACCGCGCCCTCGCCCAGCTGTCGGCGAAGGTGGCTGCCCCGGTGACGGACATCAGGCACATGACCATCTGGGGCAACCACTCCGCCACCCAGTACCCCGACCTGTTCCACGCCGAGGTGGGCGGCCGGGTCGCCGCGGAGGTCGTCGACGACCAGCAGTGGCTCGAGGGCACGTTCATCCCCACCGTGCAGAAGCGCGGCGCGGCGATCATCGAGGCCCGCGGGTCGTCCAGCGCCGCCAGCGCCGCGAGCGCCGCCGTGGACCACGTCCGCGACTGGGTGCACGGCACCCCGGCCGACGACTGGACCTCGATGGCCGTGCCGTCCGACGGCTCCTACGGCGTCCCCGAGGGCCTCATCAGCTCGTTCCCGGTCACCTGCGCCGACGGCGCGTGGTCGATCGTCCAGGACCTCGAGCTCGACGAGTTCTCGCGCGCCCGCGTCGACGCCAGCGTCGCCGAGCTGGTCGAGGAGCGCGACGCCGTGCAGGGCATGGGCCTGCTGGGCTGACACCGCCCCGGCCGCACCGGCCGGGCAGCACGACGAGGGGCGCCGGACCGGCTGGTCCGGCGCCCCTCGTGCGTCCGGGGCCCCGGGTAGCGGGACGCGAGCCGGGACGGACCCACGTCAGGTCAGGGGCGGGGCAGCGGGACGCTGAGGGTAAGGACGGCGACCGTCACCGACAGCGCCGTGAGCAGCAGCACGTCCAGCAGGGGCCGGCGCACCGCCAGGGTCCCCACCCACGACGTCGGCAGGACGAGGCGGAGCAGCGCCGCGACCGCGCACGCCCCCGACAGGGTGAGGCCCCCGGCGAGGTAGCCCTCGGCGGCGGTGAGCCAGGCGGCCAGGGCCACCCCGCAGAGCACGGCGACCATGGCGACCTGGCGGGGCCAGCCCCGCGGACGGGCCGGCGCCGGGTCAGTGGGCGAAGTGCCGGACACCGGTGAGGTACATCGTCGCGCCGGCCGCCTCGACCGCGGCGACGACCTCGGCGTCTCGGACGGACCCGCCGGGCTGGACGACGGCACGCACGCCGGCGTCCAGGAGGACCTGCACCCCGTCGGCGAAGGGGAAGAAGGCGTCGGAGGCGGCGACCGAGCCGCGGGCGCGCTCCGCCCCGGCCCGCTCCACCGCGAGCCGGCAGGAGTCGACGCGGTTGACCTGGCCCATCCCGATGCCGACCGAGGCGCCGTCGCGGGCCAGCAGGATGGCGTTGGACTTCACCGCGCGCACCGCGCGCCAGGCGAACTCCAGGTCGGCGAGACCGGCGTCGTCCAGCGCGGGGCCCGCGGCGAGCGTCCAGCCGGACGGGGTGTCGCCGGGGGCGTCGACGAGGTCGACCTGCTGGACGAGCAGCCCGCCGTCGATGCGGCGCCACTCCTGCGCGGACGCCTCGCGGGGGGCGGGCTCGACGACGAGCAGCCGGACGTTCTTCTTGGCGGTGAGCACCTCGAGCGCGTCGTCGTCGAAGGCCGGCGCGGCGACGACCTCGGTGAACACCTCGGCGAGCTGGGCGGCCATGGCGCGGGTGACGGGCCGGTTGGCGGCGACGACACCGCCGAAGGCGCTCACCGGGTCGCAGGCGTGCGCGCGGGCGTGGGCGTCGGCGACCGGGTCCCCGGCGCCAGGGGCGGCGACGGCGATGCCGCACGGGTTGGCGTGCTTGATGATGGCCACCGCGGGGGCGTCGTGGTCGGCGGCGGCGCGGACGGCGGCGTCGGTGTCGACGAAGTTGTTGTACGACATCGCCTTGCCGTGCAGCTGGGTGGCGCCCGCGAGGCCGGCGCGCTCCCCCGTGCGGTAGACCGCGGCGCGCTGGTGGGGGTTCTCGCCGTACCGCAGGGTGCTGACCAGGGCGCCGGTGGTGCCGGCGAACGCTGGGGCGGCCGGGCCGCCGGCGGCCGGGTCGTCGCCCGCCCCGGCCTGGTCGGCGACCTGCTGGGCGAACCACGACGCGACCGCGGTGTCGTAGGCGGCGGTGTGGGCGAACGCCGCCGCGGCCAGCGAGGTCCGCTGGGCCAGGGTGAACCCGCCGCCCTCGACCGCGGCGAGGACCTCGTCGTAGCGGGCGGGGTCGACGACCACGGCCACGGTCGGGTGGTTCTTGGCCGAGGACCGGACCATGGCAGGGCCGCCGATGTCGATCTGCTCGACGACCTCGTCGGGCGCCGCACCGGAGGCCACGGTCGCCGCGAACGGGTAGAGGTTGACCACGACGAGGTCGAAGGCGGCGATGCCGAGCTCGTCCAGCTGCGCCAGGTGCTCGGGCCGGCGGCTGTCGGCGAGCAGGCCGGCGTGGACGGCGGGGTGCAGCGTCTTCACGCGGCCGTCGAGGCACTCGGGGAACCCGGTGACCTGCTCGACGGGCGTCACGGGGACACCGGCGGCGGCGACGCGGGCGGCCGTCGACCCGGTGGAGACGATCTCGACGCCCGCCCCGTGCAGCCGCCGCGCCAGCTCCTCCAGGCCCTGCTTGTCGTAGACGCTGACGAGGGCGCGGCGCACGGCGCGGCGTCCCCCGGCGGGGTCGGTGCTGGCCGGCGCGGAGGGCTGGGAGGTCACGGCGGCGAGCCTAGCCAGCGGCCGGGTGCCAGGTCGCACGCCGTCCGTCGACGTCCACGCCCGAGGCGAGCACCCCGGCGGTGACCCGGACGAGCAGGTCGCGCTCGACGACCTTGATCCGCTCGTGCAGGGAGTCCTCGTCGTCGTCGGGCAGCACGGGGACCGCCTCCTGCGCCAGCACCGGGCCGGTGTCGGTGCCGGCGTCGACCAGGTGCACGGTGCAGCCGGACACCCGCACGCCGTGGGCCAGGGCGTCACGGACCGCGTGGGCGCCGGGGAACGACGGCAGCAGGGCCGGGTGGGTGTTGAGGATGCGCTGCGGGAAGGCCGCGAGCACCGCGGGCCCGAGGATGCGCATGAAGCCGGCGCTGACCAGCCAGTCCGGCCGCAGGTCGACCAGCCGCGCGGCCAGCGCGGCGTCCCAGGCGGCGCGCCCGTCGTGGTCGGCCGGGGCCACCACGTGGGCGGGGACGCCGAGCGCGGCCGCACGGTCGACGGCGGCGCACGGCCGGTCGGTGACCAGGGCGACCAGCTCGGCGGGCACCTCCCCCGCCGCGACCGCCTCGGCCAGGCGGGCGAACAGGCTGCCGGTCCCGGAGGCGAGGACGACGAGTCGGGGCACGCCCGTCAGGGTAGGTCGTCTGCGACGATGCCCCGGTGGCCGAGGAGCAGAGGAGCGCGACGGCGCGCGCGCTGGACGAGCCGCACTCCCGGCTGACCCTGGAGATGGCGCTGCTCCTGCTCGGCGCCCAGCTGGCCTGGGGGCTCGACCTGCCGTGGCGGGTGGCCTCGCTCGTGTTCGCCGTCCTCTCCCTCGTGCAGGGGCTGCGGGCGCTCGCCGCGCTGCGCCGGCACCGCCGCGCGAACCCGACCCACCAGGCCATGGGGCCGGCCGGCGGGGTCCTCGTCGCGCTCGGGGTGGCCGTGGCCGCCGCGATGACCCTGGTGCAGGTCGCCATGCTGGCCGTCTGGCCCGTGGTCGCCGAGCAGGACTCGTGCCGTGAGCGGGCGCTCACCCGGACCGCGGAGGCCCGCTGCGACGACGCGCTCGTCGACCGGTTCCAGCGGCTCGGCGACCTCGCCGGCTGAGGCTCAGCGCAGGGCGCCGCCGGGCCGACCGGTCCCAGCGGTCCCAGCGGTCGGCCGGGTCGTCCTGGGAGCCCCGTAGGCGGTCGAGCCGGTGCGCGGTGCCCGTCCCGCCGGGGGGACCGGGCGGCCCGGGGGACGGAGACCGGCGGAGGACCGGCTGACGGGCCCGGGCGCGGCGGCTGCCTCCCGTGCCGCCGCCGCGCGCTCCTCCTGGCGGAGCCGTCCGCTGAGCCGCGACCAGCGCCCCAGCGGCCTGCCGCTGAGCAGGTGCAGCGCGCAGCCGGCGAGCAGCGCCCCCGCGAACACCTCGACCGCGACGGCGGCCGCGAGGACGAGGGGGTCGGGACCGAGCGGCTGCCACGGGCCCAGCGCGCCCGAGGACAGCCAGCCGAGGGCGAGGGCGCCCAGGCCGGCGAGCGCGGCCACCGCCACGGCGTCGCCGGCGCGGTCAA
>NZ_JBBEOI010000044.1 GCF_037860755.1 Aquipuribacter hungaricus
AGCGCCGGGCGCCGGTCCGCCCCGCCACGTGCCGCGGCTGCGGTGTCCCGCTGACGACGGCCGCGCAGCGGACCGCGGGGCGCTGCGACGGCTGCCCGCCCCGCTACGACCCGGCGCTGCACGAGGCGCTGCTCGGCTGGCGGCGGTCCGTCGCAGGAGCGGGCGGTGTGCCCGCCTACGCCGTCTTCACCGACGCGACCCTCGAGGCGATCGCCGAGCGACGGCCCCGCGAGGTCGGCCAGCTCGTCGGCATCGCCGGGGTGGGGTCGGTCAAGCTCGACCGGTACGGCCCGGACGTCGTGGCCGTGGTCAGCGCCGCGCTCGGCGGGTCCGTGCCGACGCCGGGACGCCCGTCGGGAGAGGGCTCCGGGGAGTCCCAGAACTGACCCGGTAAATAGGTGGCGCGCCCGCCGAGGCCCGTCCTACCCTTCCTGAGGCAGACAGAGACACGCACCGGGGTAGGCCCCCGCGTGCCGAGGCAGAGGAGGTGACCTGTGGACACGATGACGACCAAGCCGGCCGGCTGCGACAACGCCGCGCGCTACGCCGCCCACGAGCGCTTCCTCGCGCCCACGGGCCAGCTCCGTCCCACGGGTGGAGTGCGTCTGCGCGCCTTCGGCATCCTCCCGACCACCTCCCCACCGGGTCCACAGCTCTCTCGCTGACGTCGGTCACCACCGACTCCCAGAGCCGCGGACCCCTCGGGTTCCGCGGCTCTCGTCGTCTCCGGCCCTGCCGGTGCGGCTCCGCCCGGACCCCCTCCAGGCCACGAGCCGACCAGCACCGCCGCCGCGCCCGGTCCCGCGACCGCGCGCAAGACCCGGAGAGGACCCGACGGTGACCGTCACCGACTCGACCGACCTGCTCGACCCGAGCAGGTTCGCCCCCGACGACCCGGCAGACCTGCCCTGCCGCGTGCACGACCCTGAGCTCTGGTTCGCCGAGTCCCCGGCCGACGTGGAGTTCGCCAAGGCCCTGTGCACGACCTGCCCGCTGGCCGCCGTGTGCCTCGAGGGCGCGCTCGACCGCCGGGAGCCGTGGGGCGTCTGGGGCGGGCAGCTCGTCCAGGCCGGCGTCGTCGTGCCGCGCAAGCGGCCCCGCGGCCGCCCGCGCAAGGACTCCGTCGCCTGAGCGAGGACCCGCGCGCCCGGCCCGACGAGCCCCGACCAGCACCAGCACCAGCACCAGCACCAGCACGCACGGCACCGGCAGGGACAGCGCCGGCGCGCACCCGCACCGGACCGACGAGCCGACCGGTGCATCAGGACCGCACGTCCCCGCTCCTGCGGGGCGTGACAGACGTACAGGAGACCGACGTGACCATGTTCGCCCCCGAGCTGGCCAGCGATCGCTGGACCCGCGACCTCGCCACCGCGCGCACCGCGCGGCTGGCGACCGCCATCAGGAAGCGCCGGGCCTCCGAGCGCTCCCAGGACCGGGCCCGGCGCCTGGTCCGCCTCGCCTCGCTGGCCGCCCAGCGCAGCGAGGGCCTCGCCACGGCCGGCGCCCTCCGCGTCGCCAGGTGACCTGCCCCACCTGTCCTGACCACCTGCCCTGAGCAGCGCCCGCACCGGGTGCTGCTCAGGGCTCTTTCGTACCCGGGCGCCACCTGCTCCAGAGGACGCTGCCTCAGGGGCGCTCGAACCCGGGGAGCCACTCCTCGAGCACGTCGAGCACCGGCACGGCACCGCCGACCTGGCAGAGCACGCCGATGCCACCGAGCCAGACCCGGTGGATGAGCAGGTACTCCGGCGGCAGGTTGAGGCGCAGCCCCACCGACCACGTCGGGCGCCGCGGGTCGTTGATGTGGGCGACGAGGTCGCGCAGCCACTGGCGGCTGAACTCGAACTCGTCCTCCTGCGCCGGCGCGAGGAACGGGTCGAGGTAGGCCATGAGCGAGTCCGGCTCGATCTCGATCTCGGGCTTGATGAAGCCCGCGCGGCGGAGGCCGGCCACGACGCCCTCGCCGTCCCCGCGCAGGGCCGCGTTGAGCAGCACCGGCACCTCTGCGGGCATCCCGTCGGGCAGGTGCTTGACGGCCCCGAAGTCGAGGACCCCGAAGCGGCCGTCGGGCATGAGCAGGAAGTTGCCCGGGTGCGGGTCGGCGTGGAGCAGGCCCGCCAGGCGGGGACCGGCCAGCAGCAGCTCCGCGTAGTGCCGTGCGGCGGTGTCGCGCTCGTCCTGCGTGCCGGAGGCGATGACCTTCGACAACGGCACGCCGTCGAGCCACTCGCTGACGATGACCTTCGCGGAACCGGCGAGGACCTGCGGGACGGCGAACACCTCGTGCCCGGCGAAGGCGTCGGCGAAGGCCTGCTGGGAGGTGGCCTCGAGCCGGTAGTCCAGCTCCTCGGCCATGCGGGAGCGGAGCTCGTCGAGGATCGGGCCGATGTCCAGGCCCGGGATCCAGGAGGCGCCGAGCCGGCCGGCGCGGGCGACCTGTTCCAGGTCCGACAGGAGGGCCTCGCCCGCACCCGGGTACTGCACCTTGACCGCGACCGTGCGGCCGTCGTGCCACACCGCGCGGTGCACCTGCCCGATGGACGCCGCGGCCGTCGGCCGGTCGTCGAAGTCGGCGAAGCTCGAGCGCCACTGCTCGCCGAGCTCGCTGGCCAGCACCTTGTGGACCGTGCTCACCGGCATCGGCGGGGCGGCGTTCTGCAGCTTGGTGAGGGTGGCCCGGTAGGGAGCCGCCATCTCCTCCGGCAGGCCCGCCTCGAAGATGCTGAGGGCCTGGCCGAACTTCATGGCCCCGCCCTTGAGCTCCCCGAGGGTGCGGAACACCTGGTCGGCGGTCCTCGCCTGCATCTCGGCGGCGACGGCCTCCGCGGACCGGCCGCCGACGCGCTTGCCGATCCCGACGGCCGCCCGTCCGGCGATCCCCAGGGGCAGGGCGGCCAGGCGTGCGGTCCGGGCCACGGTCCTGCGGGGGAGCTCGCTCACGCCGCCATCGTCGCACCGCCGCCCCGGGACGGCGCGGGAGGGTGGTCGGCCCGCCGGGACCCCGGGTGACGGTCAGGGGGCGGGTCGGGCCAGCCGACGCAGCCGCAGGCCGGGTGCGCCGCCCAGCGCCGCCACGTGGTGGACCCGCCCCGCCCGACCTTGACCTCCACGCCCGCCCGCTCGTCCCGGTCCGGACCGGCGACGAGCTCGGCGACCAGGCCGACGACGAGGGAGGCCGTCGACGGGGCCGGGACGCGTACCCGTCCCGCGCCGCGGCGCAGCAGCCGGACCGCGTCGGGCCACCCCGGGTCCACGTCGCTGTGGTGCAGGTCGAGGCAGTGCAGGCAGGCACCGCGCCCCGGGACCACGAGCGGCCCGACCACCACGTGGTCAGGCCGGAGGACGACCGGGAGGTGGGTGGTGCCCGCCTGCACGAGCGGCACGCCGGCCGGGGCGTCCGGGACCTGGCTGCTGACGAGCACGACCAGGTCGGGGTCGGCCGGGCAGGCGGTGCGCACGTCGGGTGCCAGCCGGTGGACGGCCTCCCCGGCGACGTGGGTGCTCCGCCGTCCGACGTCCGGCGGTGCGGCGCCGCCGGGCAGGACGTCCGCCGGGCCGACCGTGCCGTCGTCGACCAGGGCGCACGTGCCGGCGCCCGCCGCCGCGAGTGCCACCGTCAGGGCGATCCCCAGACCGGCGCCGCCGACCACGGCGACGTCCGCCCCCGTGAGCGGGCCCGGCGCACCGGGCCGGCCCACGGTCCCGTCCGGTCCCGCGACCACGGCACCGGTGGACCCGAGCATGGACAGCAGCCGCCGGCCGCGGTCCCGGTCCGGGCCGTCGGGCAGCGAGGCCTCGAGGTCCCGCCGGCGGTGCCCGCGCTCGAGGAGGGCGAGCAGGTGCCAGTCCGCGGCGGTGAGCCCGTCGAGGACCGTGGCGTCCGGTCCGACCCCGAGCTGGAGGCTACGGGTGCCGCGCACGGTGCGGGCCAGCCCGGGCCGCCACCGCACCACGTCGTCCCCGTCGCCCACCCGTCGAGCGTGGCAGGACCGCCGGACCCTGGTCCGGGGTCGTCCACAGGGCCCGGGGCGGTGGACGCCCCCGGCCGGGCGGTCGCCGTGTCCCCAGGTGCCCCGTGGTCCTGGCCGTGCACAGCGGGAGGACCAGTCCCGGGTCCCGGGCAGGCCGGTGGGCCATCCTCGACGGGTGGACCCGATCCTCGACCTCGCCCTGCCCGACCTCGACGTCCGCCGTGACGGCGAGGACGCCCGTGTCCTCGTGGTGCGACTGGACGACCCGGGGCGCCGCAACGCCATGGGCGAGCAGATGACCGCGTCGTGGTGCCGGCTCGTCGACGGGCTGCGCGCGACGGTCGAGGGCGGTCCGGGCGAGGTGCGCGCGGTGGTCGTCACGGGGGCGGGGTCGGCGTTCTCCGCGGGCGGCGACCTGTCCTGGCTCGGCGACGGCAGCGGGGCGGGTGCGTCGGTCGAGGCGCTGCGCGACCGGATGGCCCGGTACTACGAGGACTGGCTCGGCCTGCGCGGGGTCGGCGTGCCCGTGGTCGCGGCGGTCAACGGGGCGGCCGTCGGGGCGGGGCTCGGCCTGGCGCTCGCGTGCGACGTCCGCCTCGTCGGCGCCTCTGCCCGGCTCTCGGCGCCGTTCACCGCGCTCGGCCTCCACCCGGGCATGGGCACGACCCGCACCCTGGCGGAGGCGGTCGGCCCGGCGGCCGCGCGGGAGCTCCTGCTCACCGGCCGGACCGTGGGCGCCGAGGAGGCGGTGCGGTTCGGCCTGGCCACCGCTGCCTACCCGGACGACCGGCTGCTGGGGGAGGCCACGGCCCTGGCGCGCACGCTGGCGACGAGGGCCCCGGTGGCCACCCGGCTGCTGCTGCGCGGCCTGGCCGACGGTGGGCCCCGCGACCTGGCGGAGGCGGTGGCCCAGGAGGCGGCCGCCCAGGCCACGACCCTGGCCACGGCGGACCTCACCGAGGGCCTGGCGGCCGCCCGCGAGCGCCGCGCGCCTCGGTTCACCGGCCGGTGAGGGCGGATAGCGTCGGCCCATGACCGGCAGCGAGGTCGCGGCGGGGCGGGCCCTGCCTGCCCGGTCCCGACCCGTGCCCGCCGACGACGGCCTGCACGAGGACGTCCACGGCGGCCCCGGCGGCGGCCGGGGCAGCGGCCCGGGGAGCGGTCGGGCCGGCGGTCCGGGCAGCGGCCACGGCGACGGTCTCGGTGGTCCGGCAGGCACCGACGAGGACACGGGGGACGCCTGGCCGGGGCCCGACCCCGTCGTGGAGGTGCGGCGGTCGGCACGACGGCGCCGCACCGTGAGCGCGCACCGCGAGGGCGACCGCGTCGTCGTCCTCGTGCCCGCCCGGCTCAGCGCCGCCGAGGAGCGCCGGTGGGTCGAGCGGATGGTCGAGCGGCTCGCCGGGTCGGAGGCCCGCCGCCGCCCGTCCGACCAGGAGCTGCTGGCCCGGGCCACCGCGCTGTCGAGCCGGTACCTGGGCGGCCGGGCCGTCCCCCGCAGCGTGCGGTGGTCGACGACGCAGCAGCACCGCTGGGGGTCGTGCACGCCGTCGGACGGGTCGGTCCGGATCTCCGAGCGGGCCAAGGGCCTGCCCGGCTGGGTGCTCGACTACGTCGTGCTCCACGAGCTGGCGCACCTGCTCGTCGCCTCGCACGGCCCGGAGTTCTGGGCCGAGCTCACCGCCTACCCGAGGACCGAGCGCGCCCGCGGCTTCCTCGAGGGCTACGACACCGCGACGCGGGGGTCGCACCCGGACGGGGAGCACGGGGCCGAGGACGACCGGCCGCACGAGGTCTAGGTCTCACCGAGCCTGCGGGGGCCGCGGCCTCAGCGGGGATGCCACGCCACGGGGATCGCGGCACCGCCGGAACGGGGTTGCGACACGAGCTCTCGCCCACCGAGGGCCGGCGCAGCCGCCACTCCGCGGGGCGGCGTACGTCCGGTTGTGGGACCAGACCGGGCCCCGACCGTCCGGCCGACCCGACCTGGTCCCACAACCCGAGCTCCAGGGCGACGAGGGCCTGGGACCCGTCCATGCCTCAGTCGCGGGGCGTGCCGCCCTCGGTCGTGCTGCCGCCGTCGGCCTCGCCGTCCAGCAGACGGCGCAGCTCGTCGTCGAACGACTCCGCGGACGCAGGCAGCGCCTCGTCGCCGTCCGCAGCCGCCGACGGGTCGGCCGGGGCGTCCGCCGTGTGCTCGTCGAGGTCGGGCACGAGGTCGGGGTGCTGCCAGGCAGCGTCCCGGACCGTGACGTCGTCGCCGCGGGCCGCCCACCAGGCGGCCGCCTCGCGCATCCGCCGCGGCCGGAGCTCCAGGCCGACGAGCGCGGCGAAGGTCTGCTCGGCCGGTCCGCCCGCCGCGCGACGACGGCGGACCGCCTCGCGCAGCTGCTCGACCCCGCTCAGCCGCCCCGTGGCCGCCTGCGCGACGACGGTGTCCACCCATCCCTCGACGAGGGCGAGCAGGTCCTCCAGCCGCGACTTGGCGGCGAGCTGCTGCTCGGTCTCGGCCGGCTGGAGCAGCCCTGACGTCAGCGCCTCCTGCAGCGCGGCGGGGTCGCTGGGGTCGATCTGGCCGATCATCCCCTGGATCCGCTCGGGGTCGACGTCGATGCCGGCCGCGTAGGCCTCGACCGCGCCGAGCACCCGGGGTGCCAGCCACGGCACGTGCGTGAACAGCCGCGCGTGGGCGGCCTCCCGCAGCAGCAGGAACAGGCGCACCTCCTGCGCGTCGATGCCCAGGCCCTTGGACAGCTCGGTGACGTTGCGCGGGACGATCGCCATGCCGCCCGGGTGCAGGGGCAGGCCGATGTCGGTCGCCGACACCGCCTCGGTCGCGAGCCGGCCGACCGCCTGGCCGATCTGCATGCCGAGCACGCCGCCGCCGAGCCGCTGCATCATCGGGCCCGCGTTGGCCAGCAGGCCCGCCATCTCCGGGGGAAGCCCGGGGGGCAGCTCCGCGCCCGCACCGGCGCCGAGGATGCCGCCCATGCTCGACGACATCTTCTCCGCCACCGGCGTGACGAGGGTCTTCCACGTCGGCAGGGTCGCCTCGACCCACTGCGCGCGGGACCAGGCCTCGCACGACGCACCGGTCGGGGGCAGCGCCGTCACCGGGTCCAGCCAGAGCTCGGCGAGCCTGCCGGCCTGCTCGACGGCGGCCTTCTCGCCCCACGAGGGGCTGGGGTCGTCGCCGGCCACGGCCTGGCGGGCACCGTCGCGGGCGAGCTCCCAGTTGACCGGCCCGTCGCCGCCGCTGGTGAACATGCGCTGCAGCTGCCCGAACACCGCCCCCATCGCGGCGGGGTCGCCGAACATCGAGGGGTCGAAGCCGCCGGCGCCGAAGCCACCGAAGCCACCCGGCCCGCCGGAGCCCCCGGACCCGCCCGATCCACCGGACCCACCAGGTCCACCCGTGCCGCCCGGTCCGTTGGGTCCGAACCCGATGCGACGGTCGTCGTCCTCAGCCATGCTCACCAGCCTCCTCGGTCATGCAGGGAACCACCAGCAGGCCCGCGGGGTTCCCCGGGGCGGACCGGCGTCCGCCCACAGCGGACGCCGACCTACCCTTCTCGGGCGGGGGCCGCCCCCGGCCAGGGACCGACCAGCGACCGGAGCACCCCCATGTCGAGCACCACCTCCGCCCCCGGCACGGCCCACGTGGCCGGTCCGGACAGCCCGTGGCGGCTGGCCCCGCGCACGGTCGTCCTGCTCGTGTCGGGCCTCACCGCGGTCACCCTGGGCGGCATCGTCGCCACCCTGCCGGTGCCGTACGTCGTGTTCTCGCCCGGCCCCGTCCGCGACACCCTGGGCGCGACCGCCGAGGGCGAGGACCTCATCGTCGTCGAGGGCGCCGAGACATACCCGACGGAGGGCCAGCTCGACCTCACGACCATCCGCGTCGCCGGCGGGCCGCTCGGCCGGGTCACCGTCCTGGACGCGATGCAGGCCTACGTCGACGGGGCCCGGTCGCTGCGCCCCGTCGAGACGGTGTACCCCCCCGACGAGACCCGCGAGGAGGCCCGCGAGGCCTCGACGGCGCAGATGGTGTCCGCGCAGCAGAGCGCCGCCGTGGCCGCGCTGCTCGAGCTGGGGGAGCAGGTGCCCGCCCGGCTCGTCGTGTCCGGGTTCGGCGGCAACCCCGCCAGCAAGGCCGTGCTCGAGGAGGGCGACGTCGTCCGGGCCGTGGACGGCACCCCGGTGACCAGCAGCGGCGGGCTCGTCGAGCGGCTGCAGGACTACGAGCCGGGCCAGGCCGTCGACATCACGGTGCTGCGCGGCACGGAGGAGCTCACCGAGCGCATCGAGCTGGCCGCCTCCGAGGAGGACGCCGTCATCCTCGGCGTCCTCATCTCCCCGGAGTACGAGCTGCCGTACGAGATCAGCTACGACGTCGGCGGCATCGGCGGCCCGAGCGCTGGGCTCATGTTCTCCCTGGGCATCTACGACAAGCTCAGCCCGGGCGCGCTCACCGGCGGGGCCCACGTCGCCGGCACGGGCACCATCGCCGACGACGGCGTGGTCGGACCGATCGACGGCATCCAGCAGAAGCTCGTCGGCGCGCGCGACGTCGGGGCCGAGTGGTTCCTCGCCCCGGTCGACAACTGCGACGACGTCGTGGGGTCGGTGCCGGACGGGCTGCGGGTCACCGCGGTCGCCTCGCTGTCGGAGGCGGTCGACGCGGTCGAGGCGGTGGCCTCCGACGACACCGACGGCCTCCCCAGCTGCGAGGACGTGCTCGCCGGATCCTGAGCAGGCCGGGCCCGACCGGCCCGACCGGCCCGACCGGCCCGACCGGCCCACCCGGCCGACCGGCCCGACAGGCAGCGCCGCCCGTGCGGGTCAGTCCTCGAGCGTCGAGGCGAGCGCCCGGGTGAGCCCGGGGACCAGGTCGGGACCGGTGACGACGTCCTCGTCCGGCTCCAGCGCCGTGCCGCGGATGCGCAGCACGCACGCCCTCGACCCGTCCCGCAGCACCCCGGCCGCGATCCGCACCTCGCGCCGGCGCGGGTGCTCGCCCAGCCAGCGCACCGCCTCCTCGGGGTCCGCCGGGGCCAGCGCCTCGACCTCGGGCGGCACGACGAGCCGCTCGACGGTGAGCGCGACGCCCTCCACTTCCGGCGGCCACGCGAGCCGGCCGAGCATCCGCTCGAGTGCGTCGGTGGCCTCGGCCGCCCCGGCGGCGGGCCCGTCGCCCTCCGCGGCGCCGCCCGGCTGCGCGGACAGCTCGTCGAGCTCGTCCTGCTCGACGAGCAGGAGGTGGTCGGGGTCGGCGGCCGCGGCCTCGGCGTCCTCGGGCGGCAGCTGCGAGGCGAGGTCCGGCTCGCGCTGGAGCGCCTCGGCGGTGCGGACGAGGGCGAACAGGCGCACGGGGGAGTCCCAGCCGTAGGCGGCCACGTGCTCCTCGACCTCGCGGACGGCACGCTGCAGCGACTGCTCGGTGGTCATGGCGGGCATCATCCCGCACCCGACCTGCGACGGCCCGGCCGAGGGCTCCCAGGTTGCTGGGTTACGGTCGCCCGTGTGAGCTCAGCGTTCCCTCCCGGTCCACCTCCCTCTGACAGCGACGGGCCCCGAGGCCCGCGGGGGCCGGTCGGACCGGTCGTCGGCCCCCGCCGCGGCCGCCGCCGCCCCGGCGCGCTCGCCCCGACCCTGGCCGTCCTCGGCGCGATCGTCTTCCTCCTCGTGCTGTTCGCCGAGCTGTGGACCGAGGTGCTGTGGTTCCAGGAGCTCGGGTTCGTCGAGGTGCTCCGGACCCGGCTGCTCACCCAGGCGGCGCTGTTCGTCGCTGGTGCGGCGCTCATGGGCGTCGCGGTGTGGGCGAGCCTCACGCTGGCCTTCCGGGCGCGCCCGGTCTACGCCCCCTCGACCCCCGGGCAGGAGGCGCTCGACCGCTACCGCGAGCAGCTGGAGCCGCTGCGGCGCCTCGTCGGCATCGCCGTCCCCGTGGTCCTCGGCCTCTTCGCCGGCTCGGCCGCGTCCGGGCAGTGGCAGACCGTCCAGCTGTGGCTGCACCGCACGCCGTTCGGCGAGAACGACCCGGAGTTCGGCCTCGACGTCGGCTTCTACGTCTTCTCCCTGCCGCTGCTGCAGTTCCTCGTCGGCTTCGCCACGGCCGTGGTGCTGCTGGCCGGGCTCGCCGCGCTGCTCACCCACTACCTGTACGGCGGGCTCCGGCTGTCCGGGCCCGGGGAGCGGACCACGCCGCAGGCGCGCGTCCACCTCGGCATCCTCGGTGCGGCCTTCCTGCTGCTGCGCGCGGCCGGCTACTGGCTGGAGCGCTACGCGCTCATGACCGTGGAGAACAACCGGATCACGGGTCCGCTGTTCACCGAGGTCAACGCCGTCATCCCGGCCCGCACCCTGCTCGCGGTGGCCTCGGTCCTCGTCGCGCTCACGTTCCTGTGGACGGCGCTGCGCGGGAACTGGCGGGTCCCGGCGCTCGGTGTCGGCCTGCTCGTCCTCGTCGCCGTGGCCGCGGGCGGCATCTGGCCCCAGGTCATCCAGCGCTTCCAGGTGGTCCCGAACGAGCGGACCATCCAGGCGGACTACATCGAGCGCAACATCGCCGCCACGCGCGCGGCATACGGGATCGACACCCTGCAGACCACCGACTACGACGCCGAGCTGACGGCCACCCAGGGCCAGCTCACCGACGACGCCCGCACCATCCCGGGCATCCGGCTGCTGGACCCCAACCTGGTCTCGCCGACGTTCCGGCAGCTGCAGCAGATCCGGCAGTTCTACGCCTTCCCCGAGTCGCTGGACGTGTCCCGCTACCAGGTCGAGGGCCAGACGGCCGACACCGTGCTCGCCGCGCGCGAGCTGGACCTGCGCGGCCTGCCCGCCGGCCAGCGCAACTGGGTCAACGACCACACCGTCTACACCCACGGCTACGGCGTGGTGGCCGCGTTCGGCAACCAGCGCACCGCCGGCGGCGAGCCCCGCTTCTTCCAGTCCGGCATCGTCGCGCCGGTCGGGGAGGAGGAGGTCGTCACGGAGACCGAGCTCGGCAGCTTCGAGCAGCGGATCTACTTCGGCGAGTTCAGCCCGGAGTACAGCATCGTCGGCGCGCCCGAGGGGGCGGAGCCGCAGGAGCTCGACTACCCCGACTCCACCGCCGAGTCCAACCAGCGCAACACCACCTACACCGGCGGCGGCGGGGTGGCGATGGGCGACTTCTTCACCCAGCTGCTCTTCGCCATCAAGTTCCGAGCCGAGGAGATCGTCCTCTCGGACACGGTCAACAGCGAGAGCCGCGTGATGTTCGACCGCCAGCCGCGCGAGCGGGTCGAGAAGGTCGCCCCCTGGCTGCAGCTGGACGGCGACCCGTACCCGGCCGTCGTCGACGGCACGGTCGTCTGGGTGCTCGACGGCTACACCACGTCCAGCCAGTACCCGTACTCGTTCTCCACGAGCCTCGACGAGGCCACGGCCACCTCGGTGACCGCGACCGCGAACAACCTGGCCACCCTGCTGCCGCAGGAGGTCAACTACGTCCGCAACTCCGTCAAGGCCACCGTCGACGCCTACGACGGCTCGGTGACGCTGTACGCCTGGGACCAGGAGGACCCGCTCCTCGAGGCCTGGGAGGGCGTCTTCCCCGGTGCCGTGCAGCCGATCGACGACATCTCCGGCGAGCTCATGAGCCAGGTCCGCTACCCGCAGGACCTGTTCAAGGTGCAGCGCGAGGTGCTCGAGCGCTACCACGTCACCGACCCGGGCTCCTTCTTCAGCGGCACCGACTTCTGGTCCGTGCCCGAGGACCCGACCCGGACCGAGACGCCGGCGCTGCAGCCCCCGTACTACCTCACGCTGCAGATGCCGGAGCAGGACTCCCCGTCCTTCCAGCTCACCTCGACGTTCATCCCCACCACCGAGGGCGAGTCGGGCGACCGGAACGTGCTGACCGGGTTCCTGGCGGTCGACGCGGACGCGGGCGACCAGGCCGGGCAGCCCGCGGAGGGCTACGGCCAGCTGCGGCTGCTGCAGATCCGCAACGACGAGACCGTGCCCGGTCCCGGCCAGGTGCAGAACGACTTCAACGCCGACCCGGGCATCAACCAGGAGCTCAACATCCTGACGCTCGGGCAGTCGGACCTCATCAACGGCAACCTGCTCACCCTGCCCGTGGGCGGCGGCCTGCTGTACGTGCAGCCGATCTACGTGCAGTCCAGCGGGTCCACGTCGTTCCCGCTGCTGCAGCGGGTGCTCGTCGCCTTCGGCGAGGACCTCGGCTTCGGGGAGACCCTGGACGAGGCCCTGGACGACCTGTTCGACGGCGACGCCGGGGCGCAGGCGCCGGACGCGGACTCCGACGCCACGCCGGACACCGGGACCGGGACCCCCACCGACGAGCCGTCGGCAGAGCCGAGCACCGAGCCCAGCGCGGAGCCGAGCGACGAGCCCAGCGCGCCCGCGGGCGGCGGGGCGGTCTCGCCCGTCGACCCGGCCACGGCCCAGCAGCAGCTGGACACGGCGCTCACGGACGCCCGCCAGGCGGTCCAGGAGTCGCAGGAGGCCCTGGCCGCCAACGACTTCGCCGCCTACGGCGAGGCGCAGGCACGGCTGAGCGAGGCCATCGACAGGGCCATCGCCGCCGAGGAGGCGCTCGGCCGCTGACGCCGGACCGGCCCGGGCACCGACGATTTGGCGCCCGGGCCGGGCTCGCGTAGGGTTTGTGATGCGACGCGGGGTGGAGCAGCTCGGTAGCTCGCTGGGCTCATAACCCAGAGGTCGCAGGTTCAAATCCTGCCCCCGCTACACAGTGAGAACCACAGCACGGAGGCACCTCGAAGGCCCGGACCCCTGGTCCGGGCCTTCGCGCGTCCCGCCCGTCCGCGCGGGGCTCAGCGCCCGGCCGGCACCGCCACGTGGCGGCCCGCACGACCCGTGCCGGGGCTGCGGGGCACCGGGACGAGCGACACCCGGGTCGCAGCGACACGGTGCAGCTGAGCCCGCCGCCTCCGGACGGCGACGGCGCCTGCGGGGGCGGGCGGTTCGCTGACCTCGTCCGGGGCGGCGGGCTGGTCGACCTGGTCCACGGTGCTCACGGGTCCTCCTGGCTGGGCGTCGGCGTCGGTGCCTGACCCGCACCATCGGTACGACCGCCCCCGACCCTGAGCCTCCCGCCCCGTCAGCCTGCCGTCGGTGCCGGCCCGCCGGGCGGCAGGACCGCGTAGACGAGCCGGGCGAACTGGCCGACTGCACCGGCGGAGACCAGCCGGAGCCGCTCGGACGTCACGCGCCGGGGCAGCAGCGGCGCCCCTCCGCCGAGCGCGACCGGGGCCACCGACACGGCCACCTCGTCCAGCACGCCGGCGTCGAGGAACTGCCCGGCGAGGTCCCCGCCCCCCACCACCCAGACGTCGCCGTCCCCGGCGGCCTCGAGGATGCGGGGGAGCACGTCGGCGACGGCGCCCCGGACCAGGCGGACGTCGACGCCCTCGGGCACCGGCAGGTCCCGGGTGGTGAAGACGAAGGTCGGCCGGTCGCCGTGGAACTCGCGCCAGCGCTCCGGGTGGGCCAGGACGTCCTGCTCGCGCAGCAGCCACTCGTACGTGGTCGAGCCCTGGACGAGCACGGTGTGCCCGGTGGGGAACAGTCCTTCGTCCGGGTTCTCGCCCCCGGCGACCTCGAACAGCCAGCCCAGCGAGCCGTCCTGGTCCGCGATGTACCCGTCGATGCTCGTCGCGGTGTCGAAGAGGATCCGTCCCATGCGCGGGAGGCTAGGACGGCCCCCTGACAGCGCCGACCGGGCGGCTCCGGGCGGCTTTCGGGTGGGTGCCGGAACAATTGTGGTCGGCCCCGGGTTGGCGCGCACGGCCGGCACTCGCACCCGACGGAAGAACTCCACGTGAACCCTGCACCCGACGCCCCCACCCTCGACAGCCCCGCGCTGGCCGGTCCCGCCCTCGGCGGGCCTGCCGCCCCCCCGGACGCCCTCGACGCCACAGGCGTGCCCGACGCCCCGGCCGGCCGCGCGCCGAGCATGCTCCGCACCGCGCTCGTCCTCGGCGCCTTCGTCGCCGTCGGACCCCTGACCATCGACATGTACCTGCCGGCGCTGCCCACCATCGCCACGGAGCTGGAGACCACCGAGGCCGCCGTCCAGCTCACGCTGACCGGCACCCTCGTCGGGCTCGCCCTCGGCCAGCTCGTCATCGGGCCGCTCTCGGACGCGCTCGGCCGCCGCACCCCGCTGCTCGCCGGCACCGCGCTGCACGTGGTCAGCTCCCTGCTCATCCTGCTCGCCCCGAGCATCGAGGTCCTCGGCGCGCTGCGCGTGCTGCAGGGCGTCGGCACCGCCGCCGGCGCGGTCGTCGCGCTCGCCGTGGTCCGCGACCTCTACGACGGCCGTGCGGCCGCCACCATGCTGTCCAGGCTGTTCCTCGTCATGGGCGCCGCCCCCGTGCTGGCGCCGACCATCGGCGGCGGGGTCCTGGCCTTCACGTCCTGGCGGGGCGTGTTCATGGTGCTCGCGCTCTACGGCGTCGCGCTCCTCGTCATGGGCTGGTTCCTCCTGCGCGAGACGCTGCCGCCCTCGGCGCGCCGCTCCAGCGGCCCCCGCGCGACCCTGAGCACCTACCGCGGCCTCATGCGGGACCGGGTGTACGTCGGCCTCGTCCTCGTCGGCGGTCTCACCATGGCCGGTCTGTTCAGCTACGTCGCGGGCTCCTCGTTCGTCTACCAGGGCCAGTTCGGCCTCGACGAGCAGGAGTTCGGGCTGCTGTTCGGCGCCGGCGCCTTCTGGCTCATCGCCGCGACCCAGCTCAACCCCGTGGTGCTGCGCCGCTTCTCCCCGGCGCAGGTCCTCCTCACCGGCACGCTGACCGGCCTGGTGTCCGGCGCGGTCCTGCTCGGGCTCGCCCTGACCGGCACCGGCGGGCTCGTCGGCGTCGTGGCCCCGCTGTGGGCCGTCCTGTTCTCCACCGGCCTGGCGCTGCCCAACGCCCCGGCCCTGGCGCTGTCCCGCCACGGCGAGGCGGCCGGTGCGGCCGCGGCCGTGCTCGGTGCCGTCCAGTTCGGCATCGGCGCCATCGTGTCGCCCCTGGTCGGCGTGCTCGGCAACGACGCGGCCGCGATGGGGACCGTCGTCCTCGTCGCCCTCGTCCTGGCCACGCTCGTGCTCGTCACGGTCGTGCGGCCGTGGCAGCTGCCCGACCCCGACGGCGAGACCGTGGCCGTCGGCCACTGACAGCCGCGCACCCCAGCACGACTGCACGACAGCGACCCCCCAGCACCCCAGCACCGCCCGCGGGCGGCGTCGTCCGGCCCCGCGGCCGGGTCGGCGCCGCCCGTCGCGCTGTCCGGCGGGGGACCGGGCGAGCGGGGGGCGACCCCGGTAGCCCGGACGGGTCCGTCGAAGCAGTGCGGAGTTGCACCCCGGACCACATCGGTCCACCCTGAGACCGTGACGGTCGCAGACGGGATCCCGGCAGTCCGCGGCCGCAGCCCCCGGGCGGTGCGGCCGAGCCCCGAGCAGCTCGACGCCGCGATCCTCGACGCCGCCGCGGAGGTGTTCGCCCGCCACGGGTTCGCCGGTACGAGCGTGCAGCAGGTCGCGGACACCGTCGGCTACTCCAAGACCGGGCTGCTGCGGCGGTTCCCGTCCAAGCAGGCGCTGTACGACGGCGTCCTCGGCCACGTCTCCGCCTGCGTCGAGGGCATCCTCGACGGGCCCGGCGCCGGCCAGGGGCTGGGCGACGGCGACCTCGCCCCGCCGCGCACCCGCGCCGCCGTGCTCCGCGCCGTGACCGCCGCCGCGTTCCAGAACCCGGGGACCGTCGTCCTCGTCCTGGAGGCGCTGCGGCCGGGCAGCGACCTGCCCGGCACCGACCAGGTCGAGCAGACCACCCTCCGCCTGGCGGGCCAGCTCACCGCCGGCATCGACGACCCGCAGGACCGCCTCCGCGCCCTGCTCGCGCTCCAGCTGGTCGCCACGGCGGCCACGCTGGCGCTGGACCCCGGCGCGCACGTGCCGGAGCTGTCCGTCTCCCAGGTGCACGACGTCGCGCTGCAGGCCGCGGGCGACGTCGTCGGTGTCCGCACCACCTGAGCCGCCCGTACGCCAGCCCCGCCCCGGCCGCCCGCGGCCCGTCACCCGAGGACCACCATGTCGTCGCAGCTGTACGCCTTCGGACGCCTCGCCCACCGGCGCTGGCGCCTCGTCATGCTCGTGTGGGTGCTCGTGCTCGCCGGCGCGGGCACCGCCGCGGCCGCCCTGTCGGCCGGCACGACGAACTCCTTCAGCATCCCGGGCACCGAGTCCCAGGAGGCCCTCGACCGGCTCTCGGCGACCTTCCCCCAGGTCAGCGGCTCCTCCGCCCAGGTCGTCGCGGTCGCCGCCGACGGCGACGTCCGGGACGAGACCGGCTCGGTCGCCGAGGTCGTCGACGCGCTCGAGGGCCTGCAGGACGTGGCCGCGGTCGCGCCCGTCCTCGCCGAGGACGGCACCCTGCTGCCCGAGGCGCAGGTGTCCGACGACGGCAGCACGCTGCTGGTGACCGCGCAGCTCGACCTCGGCCGCGACGAGGTCACCGAGGAGACCACCGACGCGCTGCTCGAGGTCGTCGACGGCGCCAGCACCGACGCGGTCACGTGGACCGCCGGCGGCGACGCGTTCCAGGCCGAGACCGTGGCGCTCGGCGCGACGGAGCTGGTCGGCCTGCTCGTCGCCGGCGTCGTGCTCACCCTCACCCTCGGCTCCCTGCTCGCCGCCGGCATGCCGCTGGTGACCGCCGTCGTGGGCGTGGCCACCGCCATGGCGCTCGTCTTCGCCGCGACCTCGGTCGTCGAGCTGTCGAGCACCGCCCCGCTGCTGGCGGTGATGATCGGCATCGCGGTCGGGATCGACTACGCGCTCTTCGTCCTGGCCCGCCACCGCGAGCAGCTCGCCGAGGGCCTGGACCCCGAGGAGTCGACCGGCCGCGCCGTGGCCACCGCCGGGTCTGCCGTCGTGTTCGCCGGGCTCACGGTCATGATCGCCCTGGCCGGGCTCTCCGTCGCCGGCATCCCGTTCCTCACCGTCATGGGCATCACGGCCGCCCTCGCGGTCGCCGTCGCCGTCGTCGTCGCCCTCACGCTGCTCCCGGCGATCATGGGCGCCTTCGGCCCGCGGCTCCGGCCCCGGGCCCCCCGTGCCGGCCGCACCCGTCGGGGCGGCCGCGCCGGCCGGACGGGCTCTCCCGCCGCCACCTGGGTCCGCCTGGTCACCCGGCGGCCGCTGGTCACCGTCGTCGTCGTCACCGCGGCGCTGCTCACCGCCGCCGTGCCCGCTCTCGACCTGCGCCTCGCCCTGCCCGACGCTGGCACGGGCGCCCAGGGGACGCCGTCGCGCGACACCTACGACCTGCTGAGCGAGGAGTTCGGGCCCGGCTCCAACGGCCCGCTCGTCGTCACCGGCGACATCGTCGCCAGCACCGACCCGCTCGGCCTGGTCGCCGCGGTCCGCGAGGACATCGAGGCCCTCGACGGGGTCGCGGCCGTGCCGCTCGCCACCCCCAACGAGGGCGCCGACACCATGATCGTCCAGGTCGTCCCCGAGGGCGGCCCGACCTCCGACGAGACCCGCGAGCTCGTCCGGGAGCTGCGCGAGCTGCGCCCGCAGATCGAGGACGAGCACGGCGTCACCATCGCCGTCACCGGGGCCACGGCCGTCGGCATCGACGTGTCCGACCGGCTGCTCGAGGCGCTGCTGCCCTTCGTGCTCCTCGTCGTCGGGCTGTCGCTCGTGCTGCTGGCGATGGTGTTCCGCTCGGTGTGGGTGCCGGTCAAGGCCGCCGTGGGCTACCTGCTGTCCATCGGCGCCGCGCTCGGCGCCGTGGTCGCGGTCTACCAGTGGGGCTGGCTCGAGGGCCCGCTGCACACCGTGGACACCGGCCCGGTCATCAGCTTCATGCCGATCCTCCTGCTCGGCATCCTCTTCGGCCTCGCCATGGACTACGAGGTGTTCCTCGTCTCCCGCATCCGCGAGCACTACGTCCACGGCGGCGACGCCCGGGCGGCGGTGCGGACCGGCTTCGCGTCCGCGGCCAAGGTCGTCGCGGCGGCCGCGGTCATCATGTTCGCCGTCTTCGCCGCGTTCGTGCCCGAGGGCGACGCCACCCTCCAGCCCATCGCCCTGGGTCTGGCGGTCGGCGTGTTCGTCGACGCGTTCCTCGTCCGGATGACGCTGGTCCCGGCCGCGCTCGCCCTGCTGGGGGAGCGCGCGTGGTGGTTGCCGGGCTGGCTCGACCGGCTCCTGCCCTCCTTCGACGTCGAGGGCGAGGGCATCGGCCACCAGCTCCGGCTGCAGGACTGGCCCTCGCCCGACGCCGGCCCCGGTGCCTTCGCGGAGGGCCTCGAGGTCACCGTCGCCGGGCGCGACGGCGAGCACGTGCTGCTCGGCCCGGTGTCGCTCGCCGTGCCGCCCGGGCACCTCCTGCTCGCCGAGGGCGGCGACCGGGTCGCCCGCACCGCCCTGGCCATGGTGCTCGCCGGGCGCACCCGGCCCTCCGCCGGCGACGTCAAGGTCGCCGGCGCCGTGCTCCCGCAGCAGGCCGGGACCGCCCGTCGCGACGTGGGGCTGCTGCGCGCCGTGGACGAGGCCGACCCCGTGGCGGCGGCCGCCCGGCTGCTCGGCGGCCGCTCCCCGGTCCGCGTCCTCGTCGTGGAGAACCTCGAGCTCGTCCCGGAGCCCGAGGTGCGCCAGGCCCTGGTCGACACCCTCGCCGACGCCTGCCGCGACCTCGGCGCCGCCGTGGTCGTCACCTGCGACAGCACCACGGCCGGGTCGCTCGTCGTCGCCGACGACGTCCCCGCCAGCCGGCTGGACCTCGCGTCCCTCCCCGCCGTGGCTCCCGCCCCCGCCCCGACCGGCGACCCCGCCGACGACGGCGTCCAGGACGACCGTGACGTCCTCGTGCCCGGCGCCATCCCCGCAGAGCTGTCCCCGTCCGTCGTCGGAGGTCCCCGCCCGTGAGCACCGCCACCCCCACCCGCCCCGCCGGCGTCCCCGGCAGCACCGGCCCCGCCCGGGCCGCCCACGCCGCCCGCCCCGCGCCCGC